>JANQKA010000092.1 GCA_028281405.1 Hasllibacter sp.
GATTCGGAAGCGGCGGATGATGATTCGATGCCCGCGGAGTGTCCGGGTCGCTTTCGCGCTTGGCGTCGACGGGTCGCGGCGCCCAGCTATTGCGTCCGAGTAGGATTGTCCGGCGGACAAGCCGCGCGACTCCGGAAATCCCGGTGGCGGGCGGAGGTGATCCGGCGTGTCGCGGAGAACCCGGGGCGGTTCCGCGCCCGGCGTTGGAAGGGCGCGGCGAACCGCCATGACGGCCGCGTCCGCAAGGAGGCGGCGGACAAGCCGCGTGCTCGGGGAGACCCGTGGGGCGCGGGAGGTGATTCGAGCGCGGAGGGGCGCGGGGACCGGGCATGATTCCCAACCGCGGCGGGAGGCCGCGGCGATTCGCCATGACGGCCGCGCCCGGGTCGGTGACGGCGGAGAAGCCGCGCTTCCGAAGGCCCGTGGGGCGGCGGGGGGTGTTTCGGCGCGGCTTGGCTGGAGGGGGATCGGGGCGGAACGATGCCGGAAAACCGCGTGTTCCAGAGGATTCGGGTCGGAGGAGGTGATTCGGATGCCTCCGGATTTGGAACGCGGCCCGCCCGCCAGCCGAAGCCGACGCCTCGAAATTCCCGGCCCGCGGCGGATTCGGGTCTTGCCGAATCCGCCGCGGACGTTTAAACGCGCCCCATGGCCTGATAGGGGTATAGCTCAGCTGGTAGAGCGTCGGTCTCCAAAACCGAATGTCGCGGGTTCGAATCCTGTTGCCCCTGCCAGGCCATCCGCGGTCGCCGCCCGCGGTGGCGGCCACGAACTCCGCCGATGAAAGCGCGCGGCGGCTCCGGGCCGGTCCCGGGACCACGACGATCCGAATCAGGGAGCCTCCGATGTCCGCGACCAAGAATCCGTTTCAGTTCCTCCAGCAGGTCCGCGCCGAGGTGTCGAAGGTCGTGTGGCCGACGCGGCGCGAGGTGCTGCTGACGTCGGTCATGGTGCTGGTGATGGCCGCGCTCACCGCGGTGTTCTTCTTCTTCGTGGACTGGTTCATCCGGACCGGGCTGACGTTGCTTCTGGAGACCGTCGGCTGAGGCCGGGCGGCGGTTCCGCCGATCCCTCCGTTTATCGCCGGGGCTTTCCTCCGGCCGCCCCTCCCGCATTCCACGGCCGTCCTCCGGCTCGGGCCGGACGGCCCGCGGCATTCGCTTTGGCCCAACCGGTTTGGTTGGGTGGCCTCGGTGTTGACGCGGCCGCCGCGCTGGCTTATTGGCGTCGCATTCCCGACATTCCGACCATGACGATCCGGAACTCGGGGCATGCTTTCGCGGGGGTGATGAAATGGCCAAGAGCTGGTATTCGGTGAGCGTCCTGTCCAACTACGAGAAGAAGGTCGCCGAACAGATTTCGCAGGACGCCGAACAGAAGGGGCTCGGCGACGTCATCGAGGAGGTGCTCGTGCCCGAGGAGGAGGTCGTCGTGGTGCGGCGCGGCAAGAAGGTCGCCCAGCCGCGGCGGTTCATGCCCGGGTACGTCCTGGTCAAAATGGAGATGACCGACGACGCGTTCCATCTGATCAATTCGATCAACCGCGTGACCGGATTCCTCGGCCCGCCGGGCAGGCCGACTCCGATGCGCGAGGAGGAGGTTCAAAGGGTTCTCGGACGAGTGGAAGAGGGCGGGGACGTGATGCGCAGCAGCGTCATCTTCGAGACGGGTGAAAAAGTGAGGGTCAACGGCGGCCCGTTCGAAGGCTTCGACGGGATGGTCGAGGACGTTGACGAAGCGAGCCAGCGCCTGAAGGTTTCGGTTTCGATCTTCGGACGGGCGACCCGGGTGGACCTCGAGTATGGAGAGGTCTCCAAACAGGTCTGAGTCCGCGGAGGACCCGTGCGTGGGGATTCGCGGAGGCGCCCCCGCGCGGGTCGCGGGCGAATCCGGGTCCGCGGACCCCGCCGGGCGCGCCGCCGCCGATTCCACGCCCGCGGGGCGGCGGTGTGGCGCGCCGGATGATTCGCGAGCGAATCACCCGGGCGAATCACCGCCGCGGCGCCGCGTTCGTTCCCGCTGGACCTTTCCCGTCGTTGGATGGCGCCGGAATCGCCACGAACGCCGTCCTGGAGGTCGGCCCCCGACCGCGCGGTCGCATGGCCATGCCGGGGCGCCGGGCGCGGGAACGCCTCCCCGGGGCCGCGGCGGACGGATCGGATTACGGACTTGCGCCTCGGCCGCGGATCGATTAGAGGCCGCCTCCGCGCCGGGGGACCGGCGCGCCCGTGGGAGGCGGCGCGGTCGCGACCGGATCGCCGGACCACGTCGACACGAAGCCCGCGGGACGCGTCCGGCGGGCGTTGGAAAAGGAGGCCGGAATGGCCAAGAAGATCGCGGGCACCCTGAAACTCCAGGTGCCGGCCGGACAAGCGAGCCCCTCACCGCCGGTCGGCCCGGCGCTGGGCCAGCGCGGCATAAACCTCATGGAATTCTGCAAGGCGTTCAACGCCAAGACGCAGGAGATGGATCCCGGCGCGCCCTGCACGACCGTGATCACCTACTATCAGGACAAGTCCTTCACGATGGAGATCAAGACGCCGCCCGCGTCCTATTTCCTCAAGAAGGCGGCGAATCTGAAGTCCGGGTCGAAGAACCCGTCGCGCGAGATGGCCGGATCCGTGACCGTCGCGCAGGTCCGCGAGATCGCCGAGGCCAAAATGCGGGATCTCTCGGCGAACGACGTCGACGCGGCGATGAAGATCATCCTGGGGTCCGCCCGCTCCATGGGCATCGAGGTGAAAGGCTAGGTCATGGCAACCGGAAAACGCTTGAAGGCGGCCAAGGCCGCCGTCGCCGGCAAGGGCGCGATGACGGTCGAGGAGGCCGTCGCCGTCGTCAAGAAGAACGCCGGCGCGAAATTCGACGAAACCATCGACGTCGCGATGAACCTCGGCGTCGACCCGCGCCACGCGGACCAGATGGTCCGAGGCAGGGTCACCCTGCCGAACGGCACCGGCAAGACCGTGCGCGTGGCGGTGTTCGCCCGCGGACAGAAAGCCGACGAGGCCAGGGAGGCGGGGGCGGACATCGTCGGGGCCGAGGATCTCATGGAGACCATCCAGGGTGGGACCATCGAGTTCGACAGGTGCGTCGCCACCCCGGACATGATGCCGGTCGTCGGGCGCCTGGGAAAGATTCTCGGGCCGCGCAACCTCATGCCGAACCCCAAGGTCGGAACGGTGACCGCGGACGTGGCGGAGGCGGTCAGGAACGCCAAGGGCGGCGAGGTGCAGTTCCGCGTCGACAAGGCCGGCGTCATACACGCCGGGGTCGGCAAGGCGTCCTTCGACGAGGGAAGCATCGCGGAGAACGTCCGCGCCTTCGTCGACGCGGTGAGCAGGGCGAAGCCGTCCGGGGCGAAGGGATCCTACCTCAAGAAGGTCTGTCTGGCTTCGACCATGGGGCCGGGGGTGGAGATCCTCCTGTCCGACGCGGTCGGCGGCGGCTGAGGGCCGCCGCCCGGGATCCCGGCGCCGGACGGAAGGTGGATTTTTTTCGCCGCGCCGTCGAATCGCGCTTTACATTCCCCGGGCGGAAGCCTAAAGGGGCGCCCGACGGTCGACCGGACGAATCGGTCGCCCGACTTTCGTCCGAGAAGGCGGGCCGGGGAAACCCGATAAGTCCTGCCCGAGACGGGACAAGCCGGTTTCTCCCGGGCGGCGCGCCGTCCGGCGGGTGGTCGACGGACCCGTAAGGACTCGTTCGCCGGGGGCGGCCCCGGCGCAAGTTGAGCCGGAGGGCCCGACGCCCTCCAAACCGGAGTGAGACTGTGGACAGAGCCCAAAAAGAGAAGGTGGTCGAGGAACTCGGCCAGATCTTCGAAAGCTCCGGCGTCGTGGTGGTGGCCCACTACGAAGGCCTCACCGTGGCCGAGATGCAGAGACTGCGCCACATGGCCCGCGAGGCGGGCGGCTCGGTTCGCGTCGCGAAGAACAGGCTCGCCAAGATCGCGCTTCGGGGTAAGCCGTGCGAAAGCATAGAGCGGCACCTCGGCGGGATGACCGTGCTCACCTACTCCGAAGACCCCGTGGCCGCGGCCAAGGTGGTCGAGGACTTCGCCAAGGTGAACGACAAGTTCAAAATCCTCGGCGGGGCGATGGGCGGGAACATCCTCGACCGCTCCGGCGTGGAGGCCGTGTCGAAAATGCCGTCCAGGGAGGAACTCATCTCCTCCATCGCCGGCTGCCTCGGCGCGTCCGCCTCCGGCATCGCCGCCGCCATCGGCGCTCCCGCGTCGAACATCGCGGGCGTCCTGTCGACCATCGAGGAAAATCATGGGGCCGCCGCCTGATCCGAGGCGGTGGGCGGAAGCCCGCCGCCGGAACACACCCGAGAGAAACGGAAGACCGAAATGGCAGATATCAAGAAGCTCGCCGAAGAGATCGTGAAACTCACGCTGCTCGAGGCACAGGAACTCAAGACCCTCCTCAAGGACGAATACGGCATCGAACCCGCCGCGGGCGGCGCCGTGATGATGGCCGGCCCGGCCGCCGGCGACGGCGGAGCCGCCGCCGCGGAGGAGGAGAAGACCGAATTCGACGTGATCCTCAAGGCCGCCGGGGACCAGAAGATCAACGTCATCAAGGAGGTCCGCGCCATCACCGGGCTCGGCCTGAAGGAGGCCAAGACCCTGGTCGAGGCCGGAGGCAAGCCCGTCAAGGAGGGCGTCTCCAAGGACGAGGCCGAGGAGATCAAGGGCAAGCTCGAAGCCGCCGGCGCGGAGGTCGAGGTCAAGTGACGCCGACGCGGCGCGGAACCGCGCCGCGTCCCTTTCGAAGTCCGGGTCCGGGGATCCCCCGGACCCGGACGGACCTGTCCGGAAAAGGGCTTCGTTCCGCGGAGCCCTTTTCCGGTGAGGTTCATGGCGGACCGGGAGGCCACCCGTGGGACGGTGGCCGGGCATTGGTCCGCGCCCCGCTTCCGGGCGGGCACGCCGACGCGCCCCGGCGCCGGCGCGCCCTGTGACGACAACAAGGTGTTCAAGCTCATGGCACAGACCTACCTCGGCCAGAAAAGGCTCCGGAAATACTACGGCAGGATCCGGGAAGTCCTCGAGATGCCGTACCTCATCGAGACCCAGAAGTCGTCCTACAGCCTGTTCCTCAACTCGGGAGACGGCCCCAAGCACCAGGACGGCGAGGGCATCAGGGGCGTGTTCCAGTCGGTGTTCCCGATCAAGGACTTCGCCGACTCGGCCCATCTCGAATTCCTCCGGTACGAGCTCGAGGAGCCCAAGTACGACGTCGAGGAATGCCAGCAGCGCGACATGACCTATGGCGCGCCGTTGAAGGTGACCCTGCGCTTGATCGTGTTCGACTTCGACGAGGAAACCGGCGCTAAGTCCATCAAGGACATCAAGGAGCAGGACGTCTACATGGGCGACATGCCCCTGATGACGCCGAACGGCACGTTCATCGTCAACGGAACCGAGCGCGTGATCGTCTCCCAGATGCACCGCTCGCCCGGCGTGTTCTTCGACCACGACAAGGGCAAGACGCATTCGTCCGGCAAGCTCCTGTTCGCCTGCCGAATCATCCCCTACCGCGGCTCGTGGCTCGATTTCGAATTCGACGCCAAGGACATCGTGTACACGCGGATCGACCGCCGCCGGAAACTGCCGGTGACCACCCTGCTCTACGCCCTCGGCCTGGATCAGGAGGGCATCATGGACGCCTACTACGACACGGTCGTCTACCGTCACGTGAAGGGCAAGGGTTGGGCGACCAAATTCTTTCCCGAGCGGGTGCGCGGCACGCGTCCGCCCTTCGACCTGGTCGACGCCAAGACCGGCAGGGTGTTCGCGAAGGAGGGCGAGAAGGTCACGCCGCGGGCAGTCAAGAAGATCATCGACGAGGGCGAGATCACCGAAATCCTGGTGCCGTTCGACCATATCGTGGGAAAATTCGTCGCCAAGGACATCATCGACGAGGCGACCGGCGCGATCCACGTCGAGGCAGGCGACGAACTGACCTGGGAAAAAAGCAAGGAGGCCGCGCTCTCCGGGGCCGACGGCGCCGGCAAGGTCACCGAGCGCTCCTACTCCGGGGGAACCGTCCAGGATCTGCTGGACGTCGGCGTCAAAAGCATACCGGTGCTCGACATCGACAACGTCAATGTCGGCGCCTACATGCGCAACACGATGCATCAGGACAAGAACATGAACCGCGAGACCGCGCTCATGGATATCTACCGCGTCCTGCGTCCCGGCGACCCTCCCACCGTCGACGCCTCGTCCGCGCTGTTCGACACGCTGTTTTCCGACTCCGAGCGCTACGACCTGTCCACCGTGGGCCGGGCCAAGATGAACATGCGCCTGAACCTCGACGCGCCGGACTCCGAGCGCACGCTGCGTCGCGAGGACATAGTCGCGTGCGTCAAGGCGTTGGTCGAACTGCGCGACGGCAGGGGAGACATCGACGACATCGACCATCTCGGCAACCGCCGCGTCCGCTCCGTCGGCGAATTGATGGAGAACCAGTACCGCATAGGCCTGGTCCGCATGGAGCGCGCCGTGAAGGAGCGCATGGCCAACAGCGACATCGAAATGATGATGCCGCAGGACTTGATCAACGCGAAGCCCGCCGTGGCCGCGGTGCGGGAATTCTTCGGCTCTTCGCAACTGTCCCAATTCATGGACCAGACCAATCCACTGTCCGAGATCACGCACAAGCGGCGGCTCTCGGCGCTCGGCCCGGGCGGAATCACGCGGGAGCGGGCCGGATTCGAGGTGCGCGACGTCCATCCGACCCACTACGGCCGGATGTGTCCGGTCGAGACCCCGGAGGGCCCCAACATCGGGTTGATCAACTCGCTCGCCACCTTCGCCCGCGTGAACAAATACGGCTTCATCGAGACCCCCTACCGCAAGGTCGAGAAAGGGCAGGTCACGGACGAGGTGCGCTATCTTTCCGCCACCGAGGAGATGCGCCACACCGTCGCCCAGGCCAACGCGAACATCGACGGGGACGGACGGTTCGTGAACGAGATGGTCAACACCCGGCGGTCGGGCGAGTACACCCTCGCGCCCAACGAAAAAGTGGACCTGATCGACGTCTCGCCGAAGCAGTTGGTGTCCGTCGCCTCCTCGCTGATTCCGTTCCTCGAGAACGACGACGCGAACCGGGCGCTGATGGGCTCCAACATGCAGCGCCAGGCGGTGCCGCTGGTCCAGGCCGAGGCGCCGCTCGTCGGCACCGGCATCGAGAACAAGGTGGCGGTGGATTCCGGCGCGGCCATCCAGGCCGTGCGCAAAGGCGTGATCGACCAGGTCGACGCCCAGCGCATCGTGGTGCGGGCCACCGGTTCCCTGAAGCCCGGCGACCCGGGCGTGGACATCTACCGCCTGCGCAAATTCCAACGCTCAAACCAGAACACGTGCATCAACCAGCGCCCCTTGGTGAAGGTGGGCGAAACCGTGACCGAGGGGCAGGTCATCGCCGACGGGCCGTCGACGGACCTGGGCGAACTGGCGCTGGGCAAGAACGTGGTCGTCGCCTTCATGCCGTGGAACGGCTACAATTACGAGGATTCGATCCTGATCTCCGAGCGCATCGTGCGCGACGACGTGTTCACCTCGATCCACATCGAGGAATTCGAGCTCGCCGCGCGCGACACCAAACTCGGCCCGGAGGAAATCACCCGCGACATCCCCAACGTCGGCGACGAGGCGCTGCGCAACCTCGACGACGCGGGCATCGTCTACATCGGCGCCGACGTTGGGCCGGGCGACATACTCGTGGGGAAGGTCACGCCGAAGGGCGAAAGTCCAATGACGCCGGAGGAGAAGCTCCTGCGCGCCATCTTCGGCGAGAAGGCCTCCGACGTGCGCGACACCTCCCTGCGCCTGCCGGCGGGGGACTTCGGGACCATCGTCGACGTCCGCGTGTTCAACCGCCACGGCGTCGAAAAGGACGAGCGCGCCCTGCAGATCGAGCGCGAGGAGGTCGACCGCTTCGCGCGCGACCGGGACGACGAGCGGGAAATCCTCGACCGCAACGTCTACGACCGTCTGCGGAAGATGCTCATCGGCAAGACCGCGGTGAACGGCCCGGAGGGCACCGAGGTGGGAGCCAGGATCAACAAGACCTCCCTGAAGAAAATCGGCAGCCGCGGCCTGTGGTGGCAGATCGGCATCGAAGAGGACAGGACCTCCAAGCAGATCGAGGCGCTGCACCGCCAGTACAAGGAGCAGACGGATTCCATCGATGCCCGCTACGAGGACAGGGTGGAGAAACTCCGCCGCGGCGACGACATGGCGCCGGGGGTGATGAAGATGGTCAAGGTGTTCGTCGCGGTGAAGCGCAAGCTGCAGCCCGGCGACAAGATGGCCGGGCGCCACGGCAACAAGGGAGTGGTCTCCCGCGTGGTGCCGATGGAGGACATGCCGTTCCTGGGGGACGGCACCCCCGTGGACTTCGTCCTGAATCCACTCGGCGTTCCGTCGCGGATGAACGTCGGCCAGATCCTCGAAACGCACATGGGATGGGCGTCCCGCGGCTTGGGCGTGAGGATCGACGAGGCCTTGCAGGAATACCGGCTCAAGGGAGACCCGACCCCGGTGAAGGACGCGCTGAGGATCGCCTACGGCGACGCCGTCTACGGGGACGGGATCGACGGATTGGATGATGAAACGCTGATCGAGGTCGCGCGGAACGCGTCGCGGGGCGTTCCCATCGCCACGCCGGTGTTCGACGGGGCCAAGGAATCGGACGTGAACGACGCGCTCGTGCGCGCCGGGTTCAACGAAAGCGGCCAGTCGGACTTGTACGACGGGCGGACCGGGGAGAAATTCTCGCGACCCGTCACCGTGGGCGTCAAGTACCTGCTCAAGCTGCACCATCTCGTGGACGACAAGATCCACGCCCGGTCCACGGGGCCCTACTCTCTCGTCACCCAGCAGCCGCTGGGCGGCAAGGC
>JANQKA010000185.1 GCA_028281405.1 Hasllibacter sp.
TCGATCGAACGGATTCCGGGGCGCCCGGTTGACGCGGTTGGCCATCCGCGCGGAACGCGGGGCGATCCGCGGCGGTTGGCCGTGGTCAACGCAAGGCCCTCCCTTTGTAGATGGCCTTGTTCCCGAACCGCGCCCGGATCAGGTCCGCCGCCCGTTCGGCCCCGTCCCGCGTGACCGCTTCCGGCTCCAGAAGGTCGGCCATCACGTCCGCCTTGTTCACGGGGACGATCCCCGACAGGGTCACGCCGACCAGCCTGTACTTGCCCTCGAGGGTCTCCTGATCGAACAGTTCGCGGGCGGCCCGGTGGATGCGGTGGGCCATCTGGGTGGCCCCCCGGAGGGATTTCCGGTGGGTGACGTAGCTGAAATCGGCCTTTCTCAGCGTCATGGCGACGACCCGGCCGGCCCATCCACCGGCTTTGGCGCGATGGGCGACCATCTCGCTGAGCCGCCACATGTAGCCGTCGATCACGCTCCTGCTGGCGGTGTCCCGGGGGAAGGTCTTCATGTGTCCTATGGATTTGGGAGGCGGAATCCGGGGATCGACGGGGCGGTCATCCCGGCCGTGGGCGAAGTGCCACAGTTGCACGCCGACGACGCCGAAGCGCGACTTCAGAACCATCGGATCCCACTTCCTGACCTGGCCGACCGTGTCGATTCCCATCCGTTCAAGGTGCTTCGTCATTTTGCGTCCCACGCCCCAAAGGATTCCGACGGGCTTGTCGGCGAGGAAATCCAGCGTCTCCGCCCGGCCGATGACCGCGAACCCCCTGGGCTTGTCGAGATCGGAGGCGATCTTGGCGAGGAGCTTGTTGTGGGACAGGCCGATCGAGCCGGGGATGCCCAGTTCGACCCGCATCCGTTCGATCAGGCGGGCCAGCATGGCCGCCGGCGGAGCGCGGTGCAGCCGCTCCGTTCCGGACAGGTCCATGTATGCCTCGTCGATCGAGATCGCCTCCACGGCCGGGGTGATCCCGCGCATCAATTCCACGATCCGCGTATGGATTTCTTCGTAAACTTCCATCCGCGGCCGCACCACCACGGCCTCCGGGCAGAGCTTGAGGGCTTTGTGCATGGGCATGGCGGATTTCACGCCCTTTATCCGGGCGATGTAGCAGGCGGCGGCGACGACGCTGCGCATGCTCCCGCCGACGATGACGGGCTTGTCCCGCAGGGCCGGATTGTCGCGCTTCTCGACGCTCGCGTAGAAGGCGTCGCAGTCCATGTGCGCGATGTTCAGATCGTACAGCTCCGGGTGCGCGACGACGCGCGGATTCCGGCAGGCGGGACAGCGTGATCCCGATTCGAAGGTGTGGAAACAGTCTCGGCACAAGGCTGGCATGGGACGAATGTGGAACATCCCGGATCAAAGGGGGAATCACATTTCGGAGTTATCCACAATTTTGTTTTCGTCCGCCGTGGCGGGATGGTGGCGGTGATTCGCGATTCGTTCAGGGGTGATTCGCGGCGCCCATCGAGAGCCGTCCGGGCGGGCCGCGGACGGCGGGCGCGTGTGTGCCGCGTTGCGGGACAGGGTCCGGACGAAATCCGCATGCGCGATCGATAATCTCCGGCGGTGATTCGCCATCGAATGTCAACGGGCCCCGGGCATTCGCGGACTCGCCACGGAAGCGCGCCTCCGCTCCAATCCGGAAGGCATGGCCGCTCCGTTTGCTTGGCGATTTTCGGAATTTTCCACAATTTTGTTTTCGTCCGCCGTGGCGGGGTGGTGATGGTGATTCGCGATTCGTTCGGGGGTGATTCGCGGACCCCATGGAGAGCCGTCCGGGCGGGCCGCGGAAGGCGCGCGCGCCGCGGAACGGGACAAGGGTTCGGACGGAACACCCGCACGCGCGATCGATC
>JANQKA010000217.1 GCA_028281405.1 Hasllibacter sp.
TTCCGGATCCATCGTCCGCAGCGTGACCGTATAGGGTGGGGAAGGCTTCGTTGGAATCCTCCCCGGGGAATTCCGGCGCGGTCCCGCCGAATCAATGACGCGCTCCGTCGAAGCGCGGGAGGCCGCGAATCATTTCGGGAATCGGGGAGGGGCGCCCGCCGCCGACGCCCACCCGGAACCCGCGGGCTCGGCGGCGTGAGTTTCGGGACCGCTGGTGGGCGGTCGCGGACCGAGCGGTCCGCGGCGGCGCTCCACCGGAATATCTCCGCGCGCGACCCCATGACGGTTTCCCGTCCCAGGTGTCCCGGAATTAGCGCGTGCGGGACGCTGGTGATTCGACCGCCTCGGATTTCCGACCCGATATTGCTCCGGCCACCCGCACGGGACGCGGGTGAACGCCTTGCGGGCGCGCCTTCCATAGCGCGCGCGGGACGCGGGTGATTCGGTCGCCGCTGATTTCCGTCTCGAGATGGCGCCCGCCACCGGCACGGGACGCGGGTGAACGCCATGCGATTCGCCGCCATGCGGGCGCGCCCCTCCTTTTGCGCGCGCGGGACGGGGAATGAACCGTTTCCCCGTGATGCCGTTCGGCCCGCCTTTGGAGCGCGGGAGGTGGAGCGGTCGAAAGGATCCGGCGTGGAACATCATTTGCGCCTCGCCGCGACGGGCGGAATCCTTGGCGCGGGAGGAGTGGGCGCGGTATGATGAGCGGGCGACTTCAAACGGCGGGCCGCGCCGGGCCCGCGTCACGCGGAGATCACGCAACATTGCGAAACGCCCGCCTGAGCTGCGCCCCGATGATGGAGTGCACCGACCGACACTGCCGGGTGCTGCACCGGATCCTGTCTTCGAACGCGCTGCTGTACACCGAAATGGTGACGGCGGCGGCGATCCTGCGCGGGGACCGTGGACGGCTTCTCGGCTTTTCGCCGATGGAACGTCCCGTCGCGTTGCAGATCGGCGGATCCGAGCCGGAGATCCTGGCGGAGGCCGCCCGGATCGGCGCGGAGTGGGGATATTCCGAGGTGAACCTCAATTGCGGTTGCCCTTCCGACAGGGTCCGGTCCGGCGCGTTCGGCGCGGTGTTGATGAAGGCCCCCGAATTGGTGGCCGAGGGATGCTCCGCGATGATCGCCGCGGTTCCCGGGGATTGCGAGATAACGGTCAAGTGCCGGATCGGCGTGGATGATCAGGACCCGGAAGCGGTCCTGCCCGCCTTCCTGGAGGCGGTGCGGGACGCCGGGGTGCGCAGGGTCGCGGTCCACGCCCGAAAGGCGTGGCTGAAGGGACTTTCGCCGAAGGAGAACCGCGATATCCCGCCGCTGGATCACGACCTGGTGCGGCGGATGCGTTCCGCGTTTCCGGACATGAGTTTGTCGATCAATGGGGGAATCGCGTCGCTCGACGCCGCGGTGGCCCTTCTCGATGAAGGGTTCGACGGGGTCATGATCGGCCGCGCGGCCTATAACGCGCCCTGGGATATTTTCGCCGCTGCGGACCAGAGGGTTTGGGGCTCCGCGCGTCCGGTGATCGCGCCCAATGAGGCCGCGGAACGCATGCTGCCCTATATCGAGAGCCACCTTTCGGCCGGCGGGAGGCTGCATCAGGTCACGCGACACATGCTCGGCCTGTTCGCCGGACGACCCGGTGCCCGGCTATGGCGGCGCGTGTTGTCGGAGGAGGGCGCGCGGGATGGGGCCGGGACGGATGTCGTGCTCAAGGCCTTGTCCGCGGTCGCGCCGGTCGCGGCGTGACGCCGGAGGAGACGTTCCGCCGGGACGGCTTCGTCCGGTTCGCGGCGCCGGGCTTGGAGGCATGGCTCGCCGCAGCGCGCCGCCTCACCGCGGCGGCGATGGCGTGTGTGCCCGCCGACCATCCGCAGTGGCGCTGCGGTGGAACCTGGTTCGTGGGCTTGGACATCCTGCCGAACGACGGGTCGGGAATGCTGCCGGGAGCGGCGCTGCCCCCGGGCTTGTTGGAGAAGGTCGGGAAAATTTCGGGATCCCCGCCGCCGCTGCACCCGGCGCAGGTCTCCATCGTGCGTCCGGGGTATCCGGTGGACGACGGAAGCGAAAACCCGGCTGCGGCGCGGTTCCGGCGGAACCGCGCCGGGGCTCACGTGGACGGCGTGAGACCGCGCGGCCCCGAAAAGCGGCGGCGCGTGGAGGATCCCCACGCATTCGTGCTCGGCCTCCCGCTCGATTCGGTGACGGAGGGCAACGCGCCGCTCGCCGTCTGGAAGGGGAGCCACCTGGTTATGGGCCCGGCGCTGGCGGACGCGGGAGCGGCCGTTGGGGCCGATGTGACCGAGGCCTACAAGGAGGCGCGCAAGACGGTGTTCGAGACCCTCGAGCGCGTCCACCTCACCGGGGAACCGGGGGACGCCTGGCTGCTGCACCGGCATCTGCTGCACGGAGTGGCCCCATGGATAGGTCCGCCGGCGGCGGAGCGCCGCGTGGCATATTTCAGGCCGGAGTTGCCGGATGTCGCCGCTTGGCTCCGCCCTTGACCCTGTGCGGGTCCGGTGCGGGTCGCGGTTCCGGCGGCCTCCGGGTGTCGGTCTCACCCGCGCCCGCCGCGCGGGTCGTCTCCTTGTGGGAGACGCTGGTGGAATCGTCGCGCGGAGCGTTTCCGGCGCGAGCCGTCATTCGCCGACGCGCGAAACGCGGCCCGTCTCGACTCCGCGCGGTTCGTTGCCCGTTCGGAGTTCCGGCGACTTGGATGCGAACACAACAACGGGTGACGATTGTGTTCGACGTTCTTCAGCGATTCGCGTTCACCTCCACGCGGCCGCGCCACTGATTCCATCAACCGCCGGCACTCCGAGCCGTCAGTCGCCTCCACGCGGACCGAGGCCTCGCCCGCGCCGGGAGGCCCGACCTCCGCGTCGGGTTTTCAGAAGGCGCGCGCGTTCCCCGAGCGTCGACATGATCCTGATACGCTCCTCCTCGTTCATTCGCGGCCACCGGGCGATCTCGTCGCCGGTGCGGTGGCATCCGACGCAAATCCGCGCTTCGGGATGGATGACGCAGACCTTCACGCAGGGCGACGAAGGTTCGGGGCGCTCCCATACGCCGCGGGTCACCTGGCCTCCGCGAGATTGCGCAGACGGTCCAGCGCGCCCTGCAGGATGAAGGACGCCGCGACGTGATCGATTTTCCGGGCGCGTTCGGCTCGGGACGCGTCCGCCTCCAGCATGGCCCGCTCCGCGGCGACGGTGGACAGGCGTTCATCCCAGAATGTCATCGGCCGTCCGGTGAGGGCGGAGAGATTGCGCGCGAAGGCCAAGGTGGACTGGGCCCGGGGGCCTTCGTCCCCGTTCATGTTCAGTGGAAGGCCGAGCACGACGCCGCACGCCTCCAACCTGTCGAGCTCGGCGAGAAGCGCGGGGGCGTCGACGGAGAATTTCACGCGCCCGAGCGTCATCACCGGAGTGGCGATGCCTCTAAGCCGGTCGGATACGGCGACTCCAATCGTCTTTGTCCCCAGATCGAGGCCGGCGATTGGGGTCGCGGGTGGCAATTCAGCCGCGAACGCCGCGATGTCCCGGTGGACGCTCATTCCTCCGCCCCCAGGGTTTCCGCGGCCCCATTGATGAGAGCGAGGCCCGCGCCGTCGCCGTCGAAGGTTCGCCGGGCCTCCGCGACGATGGCGGCGGCCTCGTCGAATCGGCCCAGAACCACGAGGGCGCGGATGAGGCGGGCCCATTCACCGGCGGGGCCGCCCTCGGTGGCCAACCGGTCCGCCAAGCCCGCGACCATGCCTTCGATCATTTCTTGGCGTTCGGCTTCGGTCATGCCGGACGCGGCTTCGATATCATCCGCGGAAGGCCCGCGCGTCGCGGTTTCCGGAAGTGGCGAATAGCGGACGCCGGCGAGCGCCGCGATTTCGGGCAGGCTGGCTCGGATGCCCGGAATCCACGGAGCGTCGGGCGGCCCGCCTTCGACGAGGCGGCGCCAGAAGTCGAAGGCGATGTCGTATCGGCCGATTTGCAGATGGTAGAGGCCGAGGTGGTAGGCGAGGGAAGGGGAGCGGTTCCCGCGGCGCCATCCCTCCGTCAGCAGATCGCGGGCTTCGGGAGAGACCTCGCCGCCCGCCGCGCGCACCATCAATTCCGCCGCGACGGCGAAGTCGTCCCCGGGAACGTCGTCCCCCCTGATCTCGATCGCGCGGAGCTTCGCGGCGTAGGCGGCCTTGTCGTTTCCCAGCCGCGCCTCGGAAGCGGCGAGGAGATCGAAGCCGCGGGCGTCGTCCGGGTTCTCGGCGAGGATGCCGCGCAACCTCTCGACGAGCGAGGCGTATTCGGGGTCCGCGTCCAACGGCGGATCCGCGGGAACGCCCGCCTCCAATTCCGTCTGCGGGGGGCGCCTTTCGGCTGCTTGGGCAACCATTTCGATCCGCCGCTGGATAGGCAGGTCGCGGACGCCCGGGGAACCTAGATGCCAATACGCCGCGAGGGGGCCCGCGGTCAGAAACGCCATGAGAGCCAGGGTGAACGCGGATCCCCCGCGGATTCCGGATTCGGGTTCCGCCTTC
>JANQKA010000277.1 GCA_028281405.1 Hasllibacter sp.
GATTCGCGCCCTGCCCGCCGCTACGATGCGGGGCGGACACAATCGGCCGCCCGCACCCGTGTCGATTCGCGCGCCACCAACGGAGAATCCATTCGCTCGGCGACCCGGGCACCGCCACGTGCAAACCCAAGCGCTACCGATTTGCCAACATCTCCACGGGCCGGAAATTTCCCATCCCTCGGTCGCAAATTGGTGTTGGCGGACTTCAAAAGATCCCCTAGAATCCCGGTTCCATTGACGACCCGTGCGCAGGCACGGTCAACCTTCAAGATCGCGAAAGGATCTCGACATGAGTACGAACACACCTCCAAAACCCAGCAATTTGCCCAGCAAAAAGGAAGGGCAAAAATCCGGAAAAAAACGCGGCAACGCTCCGCCCAAACCCAAGCCCAGCGAAGAGTAGCTTCCACGTACTTGAGTTCGCGATGGTCCGACATTGGACAAGACAGCCAAGCAATGAATGCCTCCCGAAAGTATCCGGAGGATTGTCACCTCAAAAGGTCGCCGGGTCGAGGAATGATCTCATCCCGCGGCCATTGGATGGCCGCGCGGCGGCAAATGACTAAATTTGTTGTGAAAGCCGACCCTCTCGGCCGCCCCATCGATTTCGTGCAACCGCCCGACAAAGCGCGAGGCACCGGCCGGTGGATTCGCGGATTGTTCTCATTTTTTAACGCGAAGGCCGAGGGAAAGGCGTCCGATGTCGGTTTTCTTCTGAAAATTTTCCTGAGAGATGTTCCCAATTCGAAGGTGGAGATTCGTCCCTTGCTCAATCGGGAGATGCGCAGGAGACACGACGCCAAGGCGCGAGCAATGCCCCACCTGATCTGGATTTTCATCACGAAGATCAAGGAACGCAGAAGTTCCGCTTCGAAGTCAACATGACCGACAACAGTCACGCGGCTCGCCGGCACCTCGTGGAATTGATGATCGCCGCCGGGAGAATGTCAATAGTCCCCGTCCCATCCGAGCACGATGGCGGTCGCCGCTGATTCAACAATTCATCCATCCAATCCATTGAGTCCATTTCCAGACCACGATTAACACGGTCATGCGCGCCGAAGAATAAACGTCGAACAATGGCGTGTTTCCCGGATTTTTTTCAAATAAACGGAATCTTTTCGCCGATTCGCATCGTAAGGAGACCGGGAATTTCACCGAAGCGCGGACGTGAATATATTTCCATGCTTCCCCGTCCGCGGATTCCATGAATTCCCGCCGGGTTCCAGCCGTGATGAACCTGCGCGGGTTGCGGCGACTCCCGAATTTTGGGTCGGATGGGTCGACATGCCGTGGAATACTCGCCTCCTTTGGGGTTATCCCGGTTCAACTCCAAGGGAATTCACGAGGCCATCGCTCCATGCCGCGGCGATGTCCATCCCAAGGTCATGCAGATCGTGCTGGGTGAATTCTTCCAACATTCCCGGCATGGTCCGCCTCACGCCGGACCCGACCTCTTCGACTATGCGCCGCGTGTCCTCTTCCGACAGTCCCGCGCGCTTGCCCAACGCCATCACGTTTTTTGGACCGGGCCATCGCTTCGTGCCACCAAGGTTCAGGGCCATCAGGTCGTTTCGAATGTAGGCCACCGTCGTGACGAGATCGTAGGCCGGAGCGAGCCCGACAGGCCCCCTATCCGCGTCGTCATAGATCACGGAGAAATTCTTCAGGTGGGCGTCGCCGTTCCTGAGCGCGAAATTCGTGACGCAGAGCCGGAACATGTCCTCGTGGATTTGATTTTTCCCCTCCCCCGGGAATTTGCCGATCGTCTTGAACAGGCTTGTTTCAATCGAACCGGAGTACTTGCCGTCCGATGTCACCCCGTTCAAGGAAGTGAAGTCGTCGATTCCCAATCGCCTTCCGTCGATTCCGTCGAATCGCCGCACGGCGAGCATTCGCGAGTCGGCTCCGAGGCGGGCAACGACGGTCGCGTTGCCCCCGGCCCCGGCCGCCTTGAGGCAATGGTGTTCATTGAGTGACAATCCGGGATAATCTCCGTCGTCAATTTTAATTATGTGGTCCACGGCTGGCAATGTCCCCGGCGCCGGATTGACATCGCTCTTGGACTTGACAAGCACTTTCGGCATCACTCCCGAGACACCCGAAGTGGATCCGAATCGACCCATGATTTCTTCAACGAAGCTGGGAGTGACATTTTCACGGAGGATTTCGTCGATGTCTTCAACCGACTGGGCATGCGCCGGATTCGCGCCTTCCGGATGAACCCGGACCCGTCCGATCTGATTCGCACCCGTGATCGAAAGGATTTCGAAGGAATCGAGCCCGCCCTTCCCCTTCGCGAATAGACGTTTTATGTGGTTGTTCAGGCTGCCCTCGGGAACGTTGGCGTCGAACGCCGGTTGCAGGCCGAAAATTAAGTTGTACGGAGCCTCCCGTACCGGCGTGGCCAAGCTCACGGCGTCACCGGGAGCGACGCCGGGGTCGTAGACGAATGTCGACCCGCGGCCCCGTCTGCCAAGCCATCCAACGGGGCGGTCGTTGACCCTGACTCTCAACCGCGTATGGTCTCCTTCACTGGTCGGTTTCAGCGTTCCCGGATTCATCATGTCCCCATTCCTGAAGCATCCATTGATTGTTGGTTCCGAAGCCGGGTTGCGCCCGTTGGCGACATACGGTTCAGAAGCGGCCTCCCCCGGCCACACGGCGCGCGGGGCGCCCCGCACACGCGAATCCACGCCGCATGGACCCCATGAAATTCCCCGCTCCTCCTCGCACCGCCTTGAATCCTTTCGACATAGGAGGATCGCCAGGCATTGCGCGGGAAAGATTTCGTTCAGCCATGTCGATCACCCAAACTATGGATTTTCTTCCTGCGGTCAATCGAGTGAAGTAGATCGGTCGTTGTTATATCCGTTTTCGCGCATAGAACCGCCCGGCGCGCCGCGTCCGTCGCCGCTTGAATCACATCCGCCGCGGAGAGGCCACCAGCCTCTCCGATGACATCCTCCCAATTCACCGGCGACAAATCGAACCCGGTCAGGCGGCGTGTCATGGCGCATCGAATCGCGTGGTCCGTCGGCAATTCATATGTC
>JANQKA010000335.1 GCA_028281405.1 Hasllibacter sp.
GTCGAATCGCCGCTCCGGGGAACCTGAAACACGCCCGGCGGCGCGACGGCCGCCGATGGCGGCGGCATGACGGTCGGGGCCGCGCGCCCGTCATCCTTCCCGACCCCATGGCGCGGGCGTGGCTTCGGTCAGTCCCCGGGCCGGTTCGGCAGGTCGGCGGCGGCCACCTCAACGAAGATCGCCCGGGTCCGATTGAGGGAGGAAGCCGAATTGTCGAAACGCCGCTCCGGGGAACTTGAAACACGCCCGGCGGCGCGACGGCCGCCGATGGCGGCGGCATGACGGTCGGCGCGGAGCCCCCGTCAACCTTCCCGATCCCAATGCGTGTGCGGGGTTCCGGTCAATCCCCGGACTGGTTCGGCGGATCGGCGGCGGCCATCTCTTCGAAAATCGCCCGCAACAGATTGAGGGAGGGCGCAGAATTGTCGAAACGCCGCTCCGGGGAACCCGAAACACGCCCGGCGGCGCGACGGCCGCCAATGTCGGCGGCATGACGGTCGGCGAGGAGACCCCGTCATCCTTCCCCATCCCCTGGCGAGGGCGGGATCGCCTCGCTCCATCGCCCCCCGCCCCAAACGGCCAATCGGCCGGTCACCGACCGCATCCACCGTCCGCCGCCGCGGGATTTCCGAAGGAACCGCCGCGGTCCAACGCGTGGACCCCGGAATTCCGAACGCCGCGTCCGGCGCGAAGGCGGGAACTCCAACGAATCCCCGGTGTATCGCGATCGCGCCCCAGCCGTTCGACCGGGGCGGGGATGGTGGCGCGGACCACCACGCGTCCATTTCGCGGGCGGCGCATCACGGGCCGGGAAGTCGATCAGGCACCGTCGCCGCCCACGGATTCGTCGACCGAACCGTCCCCTGCCTCCTCCCCTTCGCCCCCGCCGTCATCCGGGAGCAGCGCATTCCTCAGTCCGATTTGAAAGACCTCGAGGACATCTTCGGGCTTCAGGGAGTGGTGATACGCCGTCTTCCGCACGGTTTTGTAGAATTCCGGCCTTTCGGCGAAACACCTTTGGGGAATACTTAGAATGGCGCCGGGCGGCTCCGTTCCAGCCTTTCCGGACACACGCTTGGCCCTGGGCTTCGCGTTTGGTGTCCCAGGAGCCTCCCCGCCCCTGTCTCTGATGTTCTTCGCCGCGTTTTTGTCGGCCTGGTCCGGATGTCCGCAGGAGACGCACCGGAATTGTTCGCCCTCGCGGTTTTCCGCCTGGGTGTGTCCGCACGCGTTGCATCGGCGCGACGTGTTCCGGGGGTCGACCCGTTCGTATGTTCCGCCGTTGAGCGGGCATTTGTAGGCGAGCATGCGGTCGATCCGGCCCCATCCCGCCCGCAGTATCTCCCGGTTCAGTCCGGACTTGGCGGCGACGTTGGTTCCGGGATTCTCGATGGTGCCTTTTCCCGAGCGTGTCATGTTCCCCACCGGAAGGTTCTCCGCGGTGATCCGCCGGTGCTTCTTCGCCAGCCGGGACGTCACCTGGTGCGCGTGGTTCACGCGGATGTTGGTCCGCCTTTTGGTCAATTTGGCGAGCCGTTGCCGGGTTTTCCTGGCGCGGAGGGTTTTCAGCGCCGCCTTTCTGAGTTTCTTCTTTTTGACCTTCCTCTTTTTGTCGTCCTCTTCGCCGTCCGCCCGCTTTTCGTATTTTCCGATGTGCCGGCTCAATTCCCGCTGGGCTTTCTTGATTTGCTTGTTGATATCCTTCTCGTCGGGAGCCGCGATGTGTTCCCCTTCGGAGGTGGTGATCTGATGGGTGACGCCCATGTCGATTCCGATGGGACCGCCTTCCGGCGGCTTCTCGGCGACCGGGACGGCGACCACGAACCGCACGGTCCACTTGTACGCTTGCAGTCCC
>JANQKA010000428.1 GCA_028281405.1 Hasllibacter sp.
ACCATCGGGGTTCCGTTGATCCGGCCCGCCATGAGGGGTTTTCCGGGGCGCATGGCGACTTTGTGGAAATCCCGCAGCAGACCGCGTTCCGCTCCGACCTCCGCGACGATGTCGTGGTCGCCGACGGAGGCTCCGCCGACGGTCACGACGAGGTCGGCGGACGAGGCGAGGTCGAAGCACGCGGCGAGCGAGCGTGGGTCGTCCCGGGCGATGGGCGTCATCCGCGGTTCGGCGCCCGCGTCGGCGAGCATGGCCTTCAGTCCGAACGTGTTGGACGCGACGATCTGATCGGCGGCGGGATCGTCGCCGGGCATGACCAATTCGTCGCCGGTGGCGATCAGGGAGACGATTGGGCGGCGCGCCACGGTGAGCGAGGGGGCGTTCATGGCCGCCGCGAGAGCGAGTTCGGCGGGGCCGAGGCGCCGAGGGGCGTCGAGGGTGTCGCCGGACTTGAAGTCTCCGCCGGCGGGGCGGATGTGGTCGGCTCCGTCGAGGCCGTCGCCGAGGATGATCCGGTCTCCGTCCCGGGTCACGTCCTCCTGAATCACCACGCGGGTCGCTCCACGGGGGATCGGAGCTCCGGTGAATATGCGGACGGCCTGGCCCGCCGCCACCAGGCCGTCCCAGGCCCGGCCGGCCGCGGCCTCGCCGATCACCTCCAGGCTGTTGCCGGGCGAGGCGTCCTCCCCGCGCGCGGCGTACCCATCCATCGCCGAGGCCGCGAACGGCGGATTGTCCCGCGCGGCGGCGACGGGCTCGGCGAGCACGCGGCCCGCGGCGTCCCCGATGTCCACGATTTCCGTTCCCGTGGCGTCGGCGAGGGAGAGGACGTGTCCGAGCGCCTCTTCGACGGTGATCATTCCGCCTCGAACCGGCCGGACTTCCCGCCGTCCTTCATCACCAGGCGGATGTTCCCGATGACCATGGTTTTTTCGACCGCCTTCACCATGTCGTAGAGCGCGAGGGCCGCTGTGGAGACGGCGGTCAGGGCCTCCATCTCGACCCCGGTCCGGCCTGTTGTCTTGACCGTCGCTTCGACGCGCACGCCCGGAAGTTCCGCGTCGGGGGTCAGGTCGACGGAGACCTTGGTCACGGGCAGCGGATGGCAGAGGGGAATCAGGTCTGAGGTTTTCTTCGCGCCCATGATTCCCGCGAGCCGGGCCACCGCCAGGGCGTCGCCCTTGCGCGCGCGGCCATCGGTAATGACCGCCAGCGTTTCCGGCGTCATGCGCACCTCGCCCCTCGCGACCGCCACGCGGGAAGTGGAGTCCTTCCCCGAGACGTCGACCATGTGGGCGTCGCCCTTTCCGTCGAAATGCGTGAGACCGCTCATGCCTTTGGCTCCGGCGGGGCGCCCTCGATGGTCAGGAGCGCGCGGGTGGCGGCGGCGACGTCGGCGCTCCGCATCAGGCTTTCGCCGATCAGGAAGCACCTCGCTCCGTGGCGGGCGAGGTCCGCCAGATCTTCCGGCGTGGACAGGCCGCTTTCGGAAACGAGGAGTTTGGTGGCGTCCGCGAGCCGCGCGAGCCTGCGCGTCGTGTCCAGCGAGGTCTCGAATGTCTTCAGATCGCGGTTGTTGATTCCCAACAGCGGCGACGAGAGCGCGGCCGCCCGCTCCAATTCCTTCTCGTCGTGGACCTCCACGAGGGCGGACATGCCCCAGCCCGCCGCCGTGTCCTCCAACTCCTTGGCGAGGGTGTCGTCGACGGACGCCATGATGATCAGGACGCAGTCCGCCCCCAACGCGCGCGCTTCGGCCACTTGATAGGGGTCGTGGAGGAAATCCTTGCGCAGAACCGGCAATTCGACCTCGGCCCGCGCCGCCACGAGGTGTTCGTCCGCGCCTTGGAAGGAGGGGGTGTCGGTCAGGACCGACAGGCACGCGGCGCCGCCGGCGGCGTAGGCGCGGGCGAGCGCGGCGGGATCGAAGTCTCCGCGGATGACGCCTTTGGAGGGGGAGGCTTTCTTGATTTCCGCGATCAGGCCGTGGCCGCCGCGCGAGGCGGCGGCCAGAGCGGCGTGGAAGTCGCGCGCGGGACCGGCGGCCCGGGCGGCGCCCTCCACCTCGGACAAGGGACGCTCCGCCTTGCGGCGGGCGATCTCGTCGAGTTTGTATTCCCTGATCTTGTCGAGGATCGTGGCGGTCATGTCCTGCTTCCGATCGAATTTCTCCGAACGCGGTCCGATCCGCTCCAATCCACGGGACGTTCGCCACGACGGGTAAGCCAATCGTTCACCCGGGAAAAGGGCCGGGATCCGAAGAAGCCGCGCGAGGCGGAGAGCGGGGACGGATGGGCCGAGCGCAGGACCAGGGCTTCCGGGTGATGGAGTCCCTCCGCGGCCTTTTGGGCGTGCCGCCCCCACAGGATGTAGGACCGGGGCGCGTGGGAGAGCCGGCCGAGCACGTCCCGGACGAGGTCCTCCCAACCGATTCCGGCGTGGCCGCCCGCGTGGCCGGCGGGAACCGAGAGCGCGGTGTTGAGAAGCAGCACGCCCTGGTCGGCCCAGTCGGTGAGGTCGCCGAGCGAGCGGTCGACGCCGAGGTCGTGCTTCAGCTCCTTGAATATGTTCTTCAAGCTCCGCGGCGGCTCGGTGCCGGGCCTGACGGAGAACGCGAGACCGTCGGCGTGACCCGCGGTGGGGTAGGGATCCTGACCCAGTATCACGACCCGGACGGCATCGGGGGAGACGCGTTCCAGCGCACGGAACCTGTCGCCTTCCGGCGGCAGCGTCTCCCGGCGGTCCCGCGCCAAGTGGGCGGAGACGGCGGGCCACCCGCTTTCGAAGAACGCGAGTTCGCGCCACGGCGAGAGCGTTGCGGGAAGGGTCATGTCAATCCGCCCGGCCGGGTTGGTTGGTGACGCGGACCAACTCGGCGAGTTTGGCTTTGGCGGCGCCTCCGTCGATCGACTCCGCGGCGAGGGCGGCCCCTTCGGGCAGGGAGGCGGCGCGGTCGGCGACGACGAGCGCCGCCGCCGCGTTGAGGATCACCGCGTCGCGGTAGGCGGACCGTTCCCCTTCCAGAAGGGCGGAGAGGCGGGCCGCGTTCTCCTCCGGAGAGCCGCCGAGGATCTCCTCGAACGGGTGTCCGGGGAGGCCCGCGTCCTCCGGCGCGACCCGGATTTCCCTGACGGCCCCGTTCTCGAGGACGCAGACGTCCGAAGCCGCCGAGATCGCGAGTTCGTCGGTTCCGTCGCCGCCGTGAACGAGCCACGCCTTCTCGGACCCGAGCGCGAGCAGGGTTTCGGCCATGGGGCGGATCAAATCCGCCGAAAAGGCTCCGGTGAGTTGGCGCTTCACGCCGGCGGGGTTCGTCAGCGGGCCGAGAATGTTGAATATCGTGCGGGTGCCGAGCTCGGCGCGCGTGGGCATGACGTGGCGGATCGCGGGATGGTGCATCGGGGCCATCATGAAGCCGATTCCGACCTCGCTTATGGCGCGCCCGGCCACGTCGGCGCCGACCATGACGTCCACCCCGAGGCGGGCCAGCGCGTCGGCGGCCCCGGATTTCGACGAGAGGTTGCGGTTTCCGTGCTTGGCCACCGTCACGCCCGCCCCCGCCGCGACGAGGGCCGCGGCGGTGGAAATGTTGAGCGTTCCCTTGCCGTCTCCGCCGGTGCCGACGATATCGATCGCGCCCTCGGGGGCGTGGACGCGGTTGCATTTGGCCCGCATGACGGAGGCGGCGGCCGCGTATTCCTCCACGGTTTCGCCGCGGGTGCGCAGGGCCATGAGAAAGCCGCCCATTTGGCTGGGCGTGGCCCGTCCCTCGAACAGCGCGTCGAAAGCGGTCTCCGCCTCCGCCCGGGTCAGGGGGCCGTCCGCGGCGCGTCCGATCAAGGGGCGCAGTTCGTCGCTCATGTTTCGGCTCCGTTTGTCGGGCGTCCGTCGAACGCGTCCCGCGGGGGTGCGGGTCGTCACGGAACGGGCTATACTCTTTTGGTGGCCGGGTTTAATGGTCAAGCCGAATGGGCGGAAGCCGGGACGCGTTCCCGGGCGGATCGGTCGGGACGCGGGTCGAGGATGCGGGAATGCTGAGAGGTTTCGTGTTCGGGGCGACGAGCGGGGCGCTTGTCGTCGCGGTTTGGGGGGGCGCGCTCTCGTTGGCGGTTCCGTTGCCGGAGCCGGAGCCGGCGCCGACGCCCGTCGCGGTCGAACCGGACGGGTTTCGGGATGGTGTGGCGGAAACGACGCCGGGGCCGTCCTCCGGACTTGCTGGATCGGGGGATTCTCTTCCTGGAGGGACCGCCGCGCTTCCGGGCGGCGCC
>JANQKA010000478.1 GCA_028281405.1 Hasllibacter sp.
GAACGAGTGGCTCACGCTCGCCGCGACCCCGTCGCTGGCGGTGACGGTGACGGCGACGTCGTCGGATCCCGAGAGGGTGCCCTCGATGCGGTTGGCCCCGGCGTTGTGCGTCAGGCCATGGTCCGCGCGGCCGAATTCCACGGTGATTGTGAGAGGCCGCCCCTCAGGGTCGTCGAAGAGGCCGCTCAGGTCCACTGGGTCTATCAACTCGCCGACGGTCTCGACGCTGTCCGCAACGGGGTTCGCGACCGTGGGCGGGGAATTCGGCGCCACCGTGATGGTGAACGTCGCGGAAACCCGGATGCTCTCGTCCCGCGTGTCGATCGCGGTGGCCGTGATCATCATGGATCCTTCGGAGGCGATCGTTCCGGCGATCCTGTTGGTCGAAGGATCGAACCGCAGCCCGTTGCCGGCCGCCGGCAGTTGGGATCCATCCGCGGACACCTCGAACCTCAGGGTGTCGGCCCCGTCGGGGTCGGAGAATCCCGCCGCCACGTCGATCGCAGCGATGGGGACGCCCGCGGTCGCGCGGGTGTTGGACAGGGAACCGCTGCCGCTCGCCAAAACGGGGATGTGGTTCGCCCTGATTGTGAAGCTGTGCGTGGTGGAGTCGGCGGGGCTGGCGGCGTCGCTGGCGGTCACCGTGATCGTCACGTCGTCCGACGTGTCGAGTCTCCCCCCGAGGATGTTGGTGGAGGAGTCGAAGGTCAAGCCGGAGCCATCGACGCTGAACATGGCGCCTAGGGTCAGATCTCCGCCATCGCGATGGTCGAAGAAGTCGCCGAGGTCGATTGGGACAATGTCTTCTCCGACCGTCTCCGTTCGGTCTCCCGTCCCCTCGTCCTTCAAAGTGATGCTCGAGTCGGAACGTGTGCCGGCTTGTCCGTCGCCGCCATCGCCGGTCCCTGTGCCAAGACCGGTGCCGGTGCCGGTGCCGGCCACGGTTCCGGCACCTCCTCCTCCGCCACCACCGCACCCGGCGAGCGCCACCGCGGCGCACGCCATCGCGGAAAATCCGACGCGGCGTTTGTCCGCGTCCTTCCCGTACAGGGGGAATTGGTCGTGCTTCATCATTGCAACTCTCCAAGCGCATCTTCGACGGGATGTTCAAAAAACGGCGGTTCCCGCGAATGACCTCTGGTCTCGCGCGGGAGCGCGATTCGACTGGTAACTGACTCCCGCGGCTTATGAAGCGCTTTGGGCTTTGTGACCAGATTGTCCAGCCGCCGGAATCGCGGCGACGGGGCCCGATTCAGCGAGCCGCGGCACCGTTTCCGGCGCCGCGGATAATTTCAATTTGTTGCGCCGACAACAAAACTTTCCTGTGTACGCGGCATTTCGATGCGCCGCCCGCCGCAACTTCCGTCGGGGGCGGGCGTCCGACGCCCTGGTTGGTCCTTCGCCGGTATGCGATCACGGAACTTCGCGGAGTCACACTATTGCGTGAGGAGGTCGACCTTCGAGGAACGAGGTTCCACGATCAGGGGAGCGGGGCATCACCGACGATGACCGCGTTGGAGGCGGCGCTAAACTGGGGAGCATCGTTCGCATTCAGCATGGACGGCGCAATCCGCGCGCGCGCGATGCGCGGAATCTGCCCGAACCTGAGGCGATTCGCACGAAGGCGCAACCGGAGCGCGCTAGATGCGCGTGACATGCGGTTCCACATTCCGCGGCCCGGATTTCGCGCGTGGCGGGGGCGTGGCCTTGAGGTGCGCATGATTTGGCGAGGTCTCCCCCACACACGGCGGATCGGACCCGTCGCGCCGACCCGAACACCGGAGCGGATGTGGCTTGGGTTGGCCCTGGACGCGATGGATCCTGTTCGGGACGCGGCGGACTTCAGGCGAATCATTGATGGCCGCGGGCGAACCCGCGATCCGGACGTGTCGGCGCCAAGACGCGGCGGCTTCACCCGCTGGCGGCGGGGGGCCGCCGCGGACGGGGACTCGACCGCGGCTCCACGGCCCCTCGGGCATGGAGGATCCGCCATACGCTACGGTACCCGTGTGACGCGGCTCATGGTTCACCCATTCGCCGTTGGGAGTCGGGGAGTCGTGGTCGAACCCGGAGAACGATTGCTCCATGTGGACATGCCGCGGTAAGGTGCCCGGGAGCGTGGCGCGGACCATCCCGGTCCCGCCGTTCGGGCGGGAGGCCAAGCCATCATCCGGACTTTCGACCACGCGGGTGG
>JANQKA010000496.1 GCA_028281405.1 Hasllibacter sp.
GGTTTCCGCGAGCATCAGACCCCCATCATCACCGCGTCCAGCCCGGAGGGAGCGCGCGATTTTTTGGTGCCGTCCCGCCTGCATCCGGGGAAGTTCTACGCGCTTCCGCAGGCCCCGCAGCAGTTCAAGCAATTGCTGATGGTGTCGGGGTTCGACAAGTACTTCCAGATCGCTCCCTGCTTCCGCGACGAGGATCCGCGGGCCGACCGGTCGCCCACGGACTTCTACCAGCTCGACATGGAAATGAGCTTCGTGACCCAGGAGGACGTGTTCGAAACCATTTCCCCGGTGATCGCGGGGGTGTTCGAGGAATTCGGCGGCGGCCGGAAGGTCGACGCACCGTCCGACTGGCCAAGGATTCCCTACGCCGAGGCGATGCTGAAGTACGGGACCGACAAGCCGGATCTGCGGATCCCGATCGAGATGCGGGACGTGTCCGAGCACTTCCGGGGTTCGGGCTTCGCGATATTCGCCAAGATATTGGAACAGGACGGGACGGAAATCCGCGCCATCCCCGCGCCCACCGGCGGCTCCCGCAAATTCTGCGACCGGATGAATTCCTTCGCGCAGAAGGAGGGATTGCCGGGAATGGGGTATATTTTTTGGCGCGGCGAAGGGGATCAAGTGGAGGGCGCCGGGCCGCTGGCCAAAAACATCGGCCCCGAACGCGCGGAAGCGATCCGAGCGCAACTCGGCCTCGGCGCCGGGGACGCCGCGTTTTTCCTGGGCGGAAAGTCCGCGGACTTCACGGCCTTCGCCGCGAAGGCTCGGGTGGAGATCGGCAAAGAGTTGGGGCTCGTCGACAAGGAGCGGTTCGCCTTCGCCTGGATCGTGGACTTCCCGATGTATGAGAAGGACGCCGAGACGGGCCGGGTCGACTTCGAGCACAACCCCTTCTCCATGCCGCAGGGAGGCATCGAGGCATTGGACGGGGATCCGCTTTCCGTGAAGGGATTCCAGTACGACCTGGCCTGCAACGGCTACGAATTGGTGTCGGGCGCGATCCGGAACCACAATTTGGATATAATGTTCAAGGCGTTCGAGGTGGCGGGCCATGGCCGCGACGAGGTCGAGTCGCGCTTCGGCGGCATGGTCAAGGCGTTCCGATTCGGGGCGCCGCCTCACGGTGGCTGCGCGGCGGGCATCGACCGGATCGTCATGCTTTTGGCCGACGAGGTGAACATCAGGGAGGTGATCCTCTTCCCGATGAATCAGAGGGCGGAGGATCTGATGATGGACGCTCCCTCGGTCCCGATGGGGGGGCAGTTGCGCGATCTAGGCATCAGGTTCCTGCCGCCGGAGGACTGATTCGCCGCGCCGGCCCGGATGATTCGCTGGGGATGCTTCTCGCCGGTGCAATCGCGCCGGAGGGCGGATCGATTCGCGGCAACCGTGGGTTTGGAGATTTTGGTGTCGAATCGTTTTCGGGCGGGCCGAAGCGATTCGTCCCGTCACGGGCGTGGGGTGTTGATATTGTTCAGTACCCGCGTGATCCTTCATCCGGGCTGTCCGTTCGGACGGCGGAACGCTTGGCAGGCGGCGAAGACATCCCGCATCGTGCCCCCGACGCCGTAAGGGTCGTATGGAATCATGGTCAAATCGCTCGGAATCGTTCTCTCGTGGGGGCCACGGTCGTGAACGGAGCCCTGCAGGAAGGTGGGCCGATCCGGGCGATGTGGGCAAGGGAATCGGCGTCCCTTCTCCGGTGAGGCGGTGACATTGCCCATCACGCTTTGAGGTCCGCGTTCATGGCAGGCGTTGCCGAGCGCCTCCTCCGAGGTTGAGCGCTTCGGACCTGAAATTGCCGATGATGTCGCTTCGGTGCCGACGAATTGGTTGGGGCTGGAGAGTTGACTGATTGCGGGATATCCTCCGTCATTGGTCCTGAATCGATCCTCGCCCAGGGTCGCGGACTTTTCCGGGATGTTGCGGGTGCGCGGGGCCTGTCGGGAATGCTGGACTTGCGACGAACATGCTTGCGTGGGGGCAGGTTCCATGTCATGATTGCCCGAATCGATTCGATTTCAGGGTGTCAAGATGTCGAAGGTCTGGGCGTGGGCCGGAAAGATTTGGGAACGCTGGTGGTGGCTCACCTTGGCGTGGCTCCTGCTTGGCTTGGTGGCGTATGGGCTGCGGGAATGGCTGCCCATAGTGTGGGACTACCTGAACAGGCCAAGGGTCAGGTCGATGACCGTCGAAGACACCGAGATCCTGCGGAACTTGGGGTTCGCGCTAACCGCGCTTCTCACCTTCATCTTTGGTTTTCCGACGATTTTGGGGCGCATGCTCACGAGTCAAAAGCAGACGGAGATCAACCGTAGGAATGCCGCGGCCAACGAGGGGGCGTTGTTGAACGCGCGATTCAAGGACGCCGTGGACATGCTGGCGAACGACAGGATGGCGGTTCGGCTCGGGGGCGTGGACGCCCTTGAATTCTTGGCGCGGGAGCATCCACGGGAATGCCATGTTCGGGTCGCTCGGCAGCTTGGAGCGACGATTCTGTTTCCAATGGAGATGGTAACTTCCGATTGCCCGCCGGATTCTCGCGCGGCGGCGCGGGCTCTGGGCCTCCGCAGAGCGGACTTGGCCGCTGGGAAGATGCTTGTCGCGGTTGAGGGTGATGATTTTCCGGATCTCGAGGGAGCGAAACTCGCGGGTGCGAGGCTCGAGGGCACGAACTTCGCTGGCGCGAATCTCAGGGGCGCCAATCTCGAGGGGGCTGTGTTTGGCGGAGCGAACCTCCGGGAGGTGAATTTTGGTGGCGCGCGTCTTGCGGATGCGAATTTCAAGGGTGTAAATCTCGCGGGAGCGATTCTAGATGGTGCGAACCTATCAGGAGCCAATGTTTCGGAAGCGTCTCTCTTGGGGGCGAATCTCACTAAAGCGAACTTGTCCGGGGTGAATTTATCTGGCGCGAACCTCACTGGGGCGAATTTCAATGGTACAATCCTTGCGGGGGCGGAGCTGGAGGGGGCGTTGCTCAAGGATGTAATCGGGCTATCGCAGGATATGCTTGATAGAGCGAAGCCAACGGAGGCTCCTTTAACTTTGCCGCAGGGAATGTTATGGCCGTTTGACGGGGAACTGGCGGCGGTCTCCGAGCGGAGGAGGACGGGTGACTGATATGGCTTTGAGAACAGCGGAAATGTGCGTGCATCGCGTTCTGTGCCGGTTGTCGGGCGCCCAGCCGCACGCGTCGGCGACCCCATGTTCGGTCTTGCGGCACCTAGAGGAATTCGATTGCTCCGGTCCGGACAACATCCGGCGATTTTGGAGTGCCGCGTACCGGCCGCGCGTTCCCGGGCTGGGAGTTCCCGGTCAAGAAAATTCTGTGGCGCGCGTTTATTGGCCTGGCTCTCCGGGCTGCACGACCAATTTCCGGCTTCATGTGGCGAATGTGGTTTGCTCGCTGACACGCCTTGTGGGCGAATGGGGCGTAGATTCCGTCCGAAGATTGGAAATGCCGTCAAATCATGGTTTGCCATGGCTTTCGAACGGTGCGAGGCCACCAAGCTTGACACATCTCGAGGGAGGCGATCATGAGGGAATTTGACGCGCAAGCAACGGAAGCATGGCGGCGGTGGCTGTGGTTCGCGCCCGCCATTTTGATGGCGATTTTGCTTGCAGCCGCCTGGATGTCGGGAACATCGACTTGGGCTGATTGTGGTCTTGCCCAGTCGTGGAATCCGTTATCGGTTCTCGGGATGCTCACCGTCGGCGCCCTTGGCCTTCCATTGGTCTCACGCTATGGCTTGATTTCCCGTGCATTTCGGGCTTGGAGGCTTCTGCGCGGCGAAGACAGACTCGGGAGCTCCAATCCGGGAATTCGCCGGCGCGGAGTGGCCGTGCTTGAAAATTTGGCTCGGAATCATCCGGAAGAATCGCATGAAAGCGTGATGCTCATTCTCTGCAAGTTCATTCAATTTCCTCCTGTGAGGGAAATAATGACATTCGATGACGAAGGTTATGAAACAATGGGTTTAAATTCGTCGTGGTTGGGACCGTGCCCGCCGGATGTGGAAGCAGCAGCGAGGGCCGTTGGAGGGTGCAGGGCCAATTTGCCCGGTAAAATCAGATTTGCGATAGAATCGGGGCGCACGTTCAATCTCACGGACTCGAATCTCGTCGGCGCCGACTTGAGAAACGCGAACTTTTCGGGAATGAATCTTCATCGCGTCAAGTTCATGCAGGCGGATCTCACCGGAGCGGATCTCGCGAAAGCAAATCTCCAATACAGTGTTTTCCATGACGCGAACCTCGCGATAGCGAAATTTCTGCGCGCGAACTTGTCGAACGCGAGGCTTGAGCGAGCAAATTTAAATGGTGTTGATCTAACGCGCGCGAATCTTGAGGGCACGGAATTTTCCAGTGCGAACCTTGAAGGAGCGCGGTTGGATCTCGTGTCAATGAAGGGAGCGCGATTTGCGGGAGCGAATTTAGCGGGAGCGGATTTCTCGACCGCGAATACTCAAGGCGCAAATTTCGCGTGTGCTTTGCTTGCGGATGCGATCGGTTTGACGCAGAAGTCGTTGGATCAGTTGGATCCCTCCGCTCCTCCGGAATCTTTGCCTGAAGGTCTTCACTGGCCGTTCGTCCAAGGTGAGGACGGCAAATGGAGCCGAATGGCAAAACATTCGGAGGATGAGTGATGTCATTGAGTGGTGCTCATTCCCAGTACCGTCGCGTTCAGGGAGAGGTGGAGGTCGGGTTCCCTGGTCTGGACCTTCAATCTGATGGGGCATGTCGAAATTCTACTCGAATAAATGAACCTTGAGGTTTTTCAACGGGTGCGAATACACGATATTTGACACATCTTGCGGGAGGCGGTCATGAGGGATTTTGACGCGCATTTGAGTGAATCGTGGCCGCGATGTCCCGCGCCGCTCTTGGGGTTGGTTGAACTCCGGCGGAGGATTCCCGATCCGGAGCCGAGCGAAACCACAGGGGTGGATTCCGAAGTAAACGAGACAAGAATCAAGACTTGGAGGAACAACGCCATGCCCGAACTCGGCAGTCCCGTGCCCGATTGGACTCCCCCGCCCCCGCCTGGGCCGGAAACGATGAACGGTCGTTACGCGCGGATGGAACGGTTGTCGGCGGACCGTCACGCGACGGAACTTCACAAGGCGAATTCCGACGACGACGCGATCTGGGACTATCTGCCCTACGGCCCGTTCGGCTCCGGGGCGGCCTACCACGCCTGGGTGGCCGAAGTGGCGACGGGCGGGGATCCGATGTTCTACGCGATCCGGAACTTGGAGACCGGCGAGGCGGAGGGGGTCGCGAGCTACCTCAGGATCGCCCCTGAGGCCGGGTCGATCGAAGTGGGGCACATCAATCTGTCCCGTCGGCTTCAGCGGACGCGGGCGGCCACGGAAGCGATTCTCCTGATGATGGATTGGGCGTTCGAAGCCGGATACCGTCGATTCGAGTGGAAGTGCGACGCGCTGAACATCGGTTCCCGCCGGGCGGCGCGGCGATTCGGGCTGAGCTACGAGGGGGTCTTCAGGCAGGCCACGGTGGTCAAGGGGCGCAACCGCGACACCGCCTGGTTCGCCGCCATCGACGTTGAATGGCCGGCGTTGAAGGAGGCGTTCGGCGCTTGGTTGTCGCCCGGGAACTTCGATGAGGCCGGGCGTCAGATCGGTCGGTTGTCGGACCTCACCCGGCCGGTGTTGGCGGCGGACGACCCGTCGCTCTGACACTCCGTGATCCGGTTGCGCGCCGCTGGAATGCCCGGCACAATGACCGGGATTTGAGAGGAGTGAAGGGATGATTGGGCGACTGAACCATGTCGCGATCGCGGTTCCGGACTTGTCCGCCGCCGCGTCGCGTTACGCGGACGCGCTCGGCGCCGCGGTCGGCGCTCCACAAGAGGAACCGGAGCACGGCGTG
>JANQKA010000508.1 GCA_028281405.1 Hasllibacter sp.
CGGATTGGACGGATGGACGTCGACCGGTCGATGAACGCGGTGCGGTCCGTCGGCCGGCCCGGAAGCCGGTCGGGAACCGCGGGCGCGCGTGGCGTCGGAACCGGAACCCGCGCGCGAACGCGTTGAATTCCACCGCCGGGGCGCCCCCCGAGACGGCCCGCCGGAGGGGTGACCGCCCTTCCGCGCCCGTGTCGGGCTTCCAAAGGCCCGCCCGGCCGATTCGGCGCGGCGGTTCGTTTCTAGGATCATGCCCACCGGGGAGGCGAGGGGAGTTTTCATCGATCGGCCGGCCGACCCGGGACTGGGGGCATCACGTCCCCGGGGATCGGGCAGACATAGGGCGTCTTGGCCAATTGCTCCCGGTGTTCCCTCCACGCGGCATCCCTGAGGGCCTCGTCCTCGATCGCCCTCTTGGCCGTCGCCGCCATGACTTTCGCCGCGTGGACCATGCCTTTGTGCGCCGCCGGGGACTTGCCCTGCGCCACGGTCTGCCAAGTATGAAAAGGCGTGCCGACCGCGCAGGTCGCGACCCGCGCCTGCACGGTGGGAACCGCCCAACTGGCGTCGCCGACATCGGTCGAGCCTTCGCCGCCCTCCCCCTCCAGATCCAGCGGGGCCACGAAATCGCAGAGCGCGAGGCCCTTTTCCGGCGGCGGCATTCCGCAACGGCGGAAGGAAACTGCGATATCCTCGTCGGTCAGCGTGTCCTGGATTTTCCGGGCGAACGCGCGGTCCCCGTCGTCGAATTCCACCGGTCCGAGCCGCTCCATCTCGGACTGCATCGCCTCCTCGAGCGGACGGTTGCCGAGCAGGTTGGACACGCCGCTGAACACCCGGCTCTCGACCCGGGTTCCCGTCATCAACGCGGCGCCGTCGGCTATTTTCCTCACCCGTTCGACGAGCGGTCCCAATCCCGGCAAATCACGGGACCGGATCAGCTGCCTCACGGTGGCCCGGTGCTGAACCACGTTCGGAGCCTCTCCGCCCGCGTCGAGATAGGCGTAATGGACGCGCGCGTCGTCGGGCATGTGTTCTCGCATGTAATTGACGCCGACATTCATGAGTTCGACCGCGTCCAGCGCGCTGCGGCCCAATTCGGGAGCCCCGGCCGCGTGTGCGGCCTTGCCGTGGAACGTGAAATCGATCCGCGTGTTGGCCAGGGAATTGGCCTTGTTGACCGAGGTGAACGTCGCGGGGTGCCACGAGATCGCGATATCCACGTCATCGAAAAGGCCGTCGCGGACCATGAACGTCTTCGCCGCCCCTCCCTCCTCCGCGGGGCACCCGTAATACCGGACGCGGCCCCTGGCCCCCGAAGCCGCCAGCCAATCCTTGACGGCCGTCGCCGCCAGAAGCGCGGCGGCGCCGAGCAGATTGTGCCCGCATCCGTGCCCGTTTCCGCCCGGCTCCAGCGGGTCGGGTTCGGCGACGCCGGGCCTTTGGCTCAGATTGGGAAGCGCGTCGAATTCCCCGAGGATCGCGATCACCGGGCCCCCTTCGCCGGCCTCGCCGAGAACCGCCGTCGGAATGCCGGCCGCGTTCGCGGTGACGTCGAAGCCCCGGCGCTCGAGCATGGCGCGGTGTTCGGCGACGGATCGACGCTCGTTGTAAAGCGTCTCGGGAATGTCGAACACCCGGTCGGAAAGGTCGACGAAGTCATCGCGGTGCTCTTCGACGTGGTCCCAGATTTTCTCCGAATTGCGCACTGTCCATCTCCCTTCGGTAAAAGCGGCCGCGCCGTGAGTTGGAACCTTGGCCCGTCGCGGCGCGACGTGTCAACGCTCCGCGCGGATTTCGAATCCCCCGGCCCCGGAATTTCCGCTTCCCCGGTCGGACGGAATCCACCGCGCGGCCCCCGGGACGCCCTCCGGCGTTTGGACGCGGCGCGATGGATTTTCCATGTGTACGCGGGCGGCTTCCACCCGGGGAAGTCGGAACGAACCGGCACGGAGTCGAATCCGGAACGTCCAACGCGGCGGCCCCCGCGGCTGGATCACGCGCTCACGGAACCGACCGCTTCTTCATCCCTGTGACGTCGACCGTGCCCGGATCCCCGAGAAGTCCGGCCGCCAAGGACTTCAGGGCGGCGCGTTGTATTTTCTGGGTGGACGTCAACGGCAAACGGTCGACGAAGGCGATGTGGCCCGGAACCTTGTAATAGGCCATCCGCTCCAACGCCCAGGCGGTTATGTCCCCGGCCCTCCGGGCGTCGGGATCGGCGACCACGAGACAGGCGAACACCTCCTCGCCCCGAACCGGATCGGCGACCGGAGCGACGCCCGCGGCGGAGATGTCGGGATGCCGCGTCAGGACCGACTCGACCTCAACAGCGGCGATGTTCTCGCCCGAGCGCCGGATCATGTTCTTCCTGCGGTCGACGAAATAATAAAAACCGTCCGCGCCGCGACGCGCGATATCGCCGGTGTGGAACCAACCGTTTTCCCAAGCCTCGGCGGTGGCCTCCGGATCCTTGTGATAACCACTGAAGAACCCCAACCGCGGGTCGCGCCCCTTTCGGCGCACCAGCAACTCGCCCGGCCCACCCTCCGGCGCGGCCGCCCCGGTCTCGTCGGCCAGCAGGATGTCCAGATTTTCCGGAGCGCGTCCCAGCGCGGAGCCGCCGACCACCCGGTCCGCGCCGTGATTCGAAATGACCGCGCCGGCGCCCGTTTCGGTCATCGCCCACGCCTCCACCAGGGGAAACCCGAAGCGCTCCTCGAAGGGGGCGTGCAGTTCGGGCGGAACGCCCGCCCCGAAGCCGAACCGCACCGCGTGATCGCGGTCGGCGGTCGATGCCCCGGCCCCCATGAGAATGGTGGGCATGACGCCCAGATAATGGACGCAGGTGGCGCCGCTGTCGCGGGCGTCCCGCCACCAGCGGCGCGGATGGAAGCGGTCGAGCGCGGTCAGGCAACCGCCCAGCGCGATCATCGCCATGAAGGAATAGGCCATGGCGTTCATGTGGAACACCGGCAGGGGAGTGAGCATCCGCTCGCCATTCCCGGTCATCGAAACCAGTCCGCCCAGCGTGGAATACCAGCGCCCGACCTCCAGAAAGTAGCTGTTGGCCAGAACGCAGCCCTTGGGTTTGCCGGTGGTGCCGGAGGTGTAGAGGACGGCGGCCTCGCGGTCGAATTCCCGATCCGTCGGGGCGGCGGCGGCGACCGCCCGCGGAGATGGAATGGAGTCCCCCGGCGCGGCCGCCGGGACGGCGGGGCCGGCGGCGGCCCGCAGCTCGGCGAGCCGTTCCGGAACAGCGATGATCAGCGCGGGCTCGGCGTGGCCGATCAGATATTCAAGTTCGGCGGCGCGCAGGTCGGGATTGAGCGGCACGGCCGAGGCGCCCAAACAGTTGAGCGCCAGCCAGATCAGGAAGAAATCAGGCCTGTTCTCCAGCAGCAGCGCGACGCGCATGCCTTCGCCGATGCCGGCCCCGGCGAAGACTCCCGTCCAGAATTCCACCCTCTCCGCCGCCCGCGCGTAGGTGATTTCGCCGGACGGGATCCCGTAGGCATCCGCGGTTCCCGGCGTCACGTTCAGCATCGGGCGGTCGCCGTGGACCAGGCGGGTCGCCGCGAACACCCCGTATACGGTTCGCGCGTCCGGCGGGATCACGGCAACAACTGAATGTTGCCGAAGGCCGCGTCGGAATTGAGCAGATCGACCCGCTTGTTGGCGATCCGCAATTTTCCATCCACCAGTTTCAACTCGTGCGTCGCGGTGAGGGCCAGCAGGAACTGCTCGTCGAGCCGCGTCTCGACGTAGTGCATCGACGTGTTGGTTTCGAATTCCCCGGCCTCCGCGTCGAATTTGTCGACGAACGGCCGCTGGATCACATGGTTGCAGCGGCTTTTGGGTTTCTGGCTGAACGTCCTCTCGCCGTTCAGCCGCTCGACCCGGAGTTTGCGCATGAAATCGTCTTCGTAAAGCAGCGACGTCATGTTGTGCGGGTCGGTCTGTTTGTAATCGAGCGGCATCCAATAGTGACCTTCGGGCAGCCACAGATCCAGCCACTCGGAAAACCGGCCCTCGTCGAGCATCCGGGCCTCTTCGTAGACGAAGTCGACGATATCATCGCGGGTCACGGTCATGCCGCCGCCTCCTGTTCGACCCGCTCCATCGACAGGGTGATGTATTTCTTCCAGGCTTGGAATTGGCTGCGCATCTGGCGTTCCGTGGTCCCGTTTTCCACGACCTCCGAGTCGTAGGTCTCCTCGCCTTGATGCAGGCGCTGGAGATTGACCCACTCCATTCCATCGACGTGCAGCCCCTCCTGCGCGCGTTCGTACATCTCCAGGTCGTCGTGCCCGACGATCGAGGTCGGCGCGTTGATCAGGCGGTTGTACATCGCCGTGCGTTGCAGCAGGTAGTCGGGGGCGCCGACCAACCTGTAGATGTGGCTTTCCACCAGCGTCCGGTCGGGCCCCAGCGGAATGAAATTCCGCAGCTGCTGTATCGGCCCCTTGATCATGATGTTCGGGAAGTAGACGGTGTTGTGCCGGTTCTCGTCCAGCACGGCCTTCGCCTTCTCCTCTCCGTGGGCATCAACCATCGCGTTCCAGTAATCCGACGCCTCCGAATAATCCGAATGGATCGAATGGTGGACCCCGGTGTGTCCGTGCCCGTTGGGCCAGGTGCGGATTCCCATCTCCTCGAAGAATTCGTAGGGGGACATGAAGGGGGCGATGATCTGCATCGCCATCGGCTTCGGCTTGTCCGCCGGCCAGTCCGACTCCTCGAACAGCCTCACCGCCGTCCCCGCCGAGCTCTCGTGGGCCACCATCGGGTGGCAGGCGTCCGTCTGGTTTTCGACCAGCATTTTCCAATTGCATTGGTGCATGTAGCGCAGCGGCGGGCCGGCCACCTCGAGTCGGCCTTCGGGCGCGCGGTCCACCATGTTGTCGAGCGAGCTCATCGCGTCGCCGAAGTATTCCTCGAAGCCGACGCCTTCGGTGGCGAGCCGCGCGAAAACGAATCCACGGTGATTTTCGACCGCGCCCACCCGCTTCATACCGCGCGCCGCCTCGCTTTGGTCGAGGTCCGTTCCGGAGTAGCCCTTCTTCAGCGGAATCGCCAAAAGGCTGCCGTCCGTCTTGAAACTCCACGCGTGATAGGGGCAGCGGAAGAATTTGCCGGTGTTGCCCGACCTGTCGATCGCGATCTTGGTGCCCTTGTGGGGGCACCGGTTGAGCAGGACGTAAATCCGACCGTCCGAGTGGCGCGTCATGATCACCGGCTGATCGCCGATCTGCGTGGTGATGTAGTCGCCCTTCTCCGGAGTCTGGCTGTCGTGCCCCACGAACACCCAAGTGTTGCGGAACAGGTGCTTCATTTCCAGATCGAAGATTTCCCTGTCGATGTATGTGTCGCGGTGCACCTGGTCCTGCTTCACCAGGGCGGCGACGGCGTCGGGATTGCCGGCGTACTTGCCCATCGTGCTCCCTCCTCAGATGTCGAGCGTCAACCGCGGCGACTTGGCCCGGCCGACGCAGATTTGCATGACCCGCCCCGAGGCCCTCTCGGCCTCCGAGAGAACCACGTCCCGATGGTCCGGTTCCCCCTCGATT
>JANQKA010000513.1 GCA_028281405.1 Hasllibacter sp.
GGGCATGATGCTGGCCCAGGACATGGCGGATTTCTATCCGGACCTGAAGGACGAAAGGTTCGAAAGCGCCTTCGCGATCCACCACCAACGCTATTCGACCAACACCTTCCCGCAGTGGTGGCTTGCGCAGCCGTTCCGGATGCTGGCGCACAACGGCGAAATCAACACGCTGAAGGGCAATCTCAATTGGATGCGGAGCCACGAGATCCGAATGGCGTCGAGCGACTTCGGCGAGATGGCCGACGACATCAAGCCCATCGTCGCGAACGGGTCGTCCGATTCGGCCGCGCTGGACGCCGTGTTCGAAGTGCTGGTCCGCGCCGGGCGGAACGCACCGATGGCCAAAACCATGCTGATTCCCGAAAGCTGGTCGAAGCAGGCGAACGAACTGCCCGAGGCGTGGCGCGACATGTACTCCTATTGCAACTCGGTGATGGAACCCTGGGACGGCCCCGCGGCCCTCGCCATGACCGACGGACGCTGGGTTTGCGCGGGCATGGACCGGAACGGCCTGCGTCCCATGCGCTACGTGGTGACGGGCGACGGGCTGATGATCGCGGGGTCCGAAACCGGCATGGTGCCGATCGACGAATCCACCGTCCGCGAGAAGGGCGCGCTGGGGCCGGGGCAGATGATCGCCGTCGACATCGAGGACGGCAGGCTCTTCCACGACGTTGAAATCAAGGACGCGCTCGCCGCGGGCCAGCCGTTCGGCGAATGGGTCGGCAAAATTAACGAACTCGACGCGTCCCTCGGCGGCTCGGAGGAGTGCGCGCTGCACTCCGGCGACGAACTGCGCCGGCGTCAGGTCGCCGCCGGCTATTCCATCGAGGATCTGGAGCACATGCTCGCGCCGATGGTCGAGGAGGGAAAGGAGGTCGTCGCGTCCATGGGCGACGACACGCCGGCGGCGGTCCTGTCGGACATGTATCGGCCGCTCAGCCACTTTTTCCGGCAGAATTTCAGCCAAGTGACCAACCCGCCGATCGACAGCCTGCGCGAATACCGGGTGATGAGCCTCAAAACCCGGTTCGGCAATCTCAAGAATGTCCTGGATGAGAATTCCAGCCAGACGGAAATCATCGTCCTGGAGAGTCCCTTCGTGGGAAACGCCCAGTTCGACAGGCTGGTGGACGCGTTCGTCGAACCGATGGCCGAAATCGACTGCACCTTCGCGGCGGACGCCGGCCCGACGGGTCTTTCGGACGCGCTGACGCGCATCAGGAAAGAGGCGGAGGAGGCGGTGGCCTCCGGCGTCGGCCACCTCGTGCTGACCGACATGGGGCAGGGCCCGGACCGGGCGCCCATGCCGATGATCCTCGCCACCTCGGCGGTTCACAGCTGGCTGACCCGGAAAGGTCTGCGGACCTTCACCTCCCTGAACGCCCGGTCGGCGGAGTGCGTCGACCCCCATTATTTCGCGGTCCTGGTGGGGTGTGGCGCGACCACGGTGAACGCCTATCTCGCCGAGGACAGCCTGGCGGACCGGGTTGAACGCGGCCTGCTGGACATGAGCCTCACCGAGGCGGTGGCGAGGTACCGCGCCGCGATCGACGGGGGCCTGTTGAAGATCATGTCTAAGATGGGGATTTCCGTGATTTCGTCCTACCGCGGCGGCCTGAATTTCGAGGCGGTGGGCCTCTCCCGCGCGATGTGCGCGGAGTATTTCCCGGGCATGGCCAGCCGGATTTCGGGCATCGGCGTTCACGGCATCCAGAAGAAGTTGATGGTCGTCCACGCCAAGGCCTGGGGCGGAGTCGGGGCGGTTCCGATGCTTCCCATAGGAGGGTTCCACAAAGCCCGCCGGACGGGGGAGAAGCACGCGTGGGAAGCGCAAACGATGCATTTGCTGCAGGCGGCCTGCGAGCGATCGTCTTTCGAATTGTGGAAGCGGTATTCGGAGCGGCTGCGGGCGAACCCTCCGATTCAGCTTCGGGATCTTCTCGACTTCAAGCCGCTGGGCGAGCCGGCGCCGTTGGACGAGGTGGAAAGCATCACCTCGATCCGCAAGCGGTTCGTCACCCCGGGCATGAGCCTCGGCGCGTTGTCGCCCGAGGCGCACATGACTTTGAACATCGCGATGAACCGGATCGGCGCGAAATCCGATTCGGGAGAGGGCGGGGAGGACCCGGCCCACTTCAAGCCCAACCCGAACGGCGACAACCCGTCGGCCAAGATCAAACAGGTGGCCTCCGGACGCTTCGGAGTGACGGCGGAGTACCTCAACCGATGCGAGGAATTGGAAATCAAGGTGGCGCAGGGGGCCAAACCCGGAGAGGGCGGCCAGCTTCCCGGCCTGAAGGTCACCGAGTTGATCGCGCGGCTCCGGCATTCCACGCCGGGCGTGACCCTCATCTCCCCGCCGCCGCACCACGACATCTATTCGATCGAGGATCTCGCGCAGCTGATCTACGATCTGAAGCAGATCAATCCGCGCGCCAAGGTCTGCGTGAAGCTGGTCGCCTCGTCCGGCGTCGGCACGATCGCGGCCGGAGTGGCGAAGGCGAAAGCCGACGTCATCCTCGTCTCCGGGCACAACGGCGGCACCGGAGCCTCGCCGGCGACATCGATCAAGCACGCGGGCCTGCCGTGGGAGATCGGCTTGGCCGAGACCCATCAGGTGCTGGCGCTGAACAAGCTCCGCGGCCGCGTCACCCTGCGCACCGACGGCGGACTGAGGACCGGCCGCGACATCGTCATGGCGGCGATGTTGGGCGCCGAGGAATATGGCGTCGGCACCGCGGCCCTGATCGCGATGGGCTGCATCATGGTCCGCCAATGCCAGTCGAACACCTGTCCGGTGGGGGTCTGCACCCAGGACGAACGGCTTCGGGAGAAATTCTCCGGCAGCGCGGACAAGGTGGTCAACCTGATCACCTTCTATGCCCAGGAAATCCGGGAAATCCTGGCCTCGCTCGGGGCCCGGTCGCTGGACGAGGTGATCGGACGGGCGGACCTGCTGTCGCAGGTGAGCCGCGGGGCCGAGCATCTTGACGATCTGGACCTCAACCCGCTTCTTCTCACCGTCGAGGGATCGGCTGACATCGCCTACGACCGGGAGAAGCCGCGGAATCCGGTGGACGACACGCTCGACGCGGAGATCGTGGAGGACGCCCGCCGCTTCCTCGAGGACGGCGAGAAGATGGAATTGCAATACGCCGTGCGGAACACCCAGCGGACCATCGGCACGCGCGTTTCCTCATGCATCGTCGACCGCTTCGGCATGCGCAACGAGCTGCGCGAGGATCATCTGACGGTGAAGTTGAGCGGTTCCGCGGGGCAGTCGCTGGGCGCCTTCGCGGCGCGCGGCCTCAAACTGGAGGTGACCGGAGACGCCAACGACTATGTCGGCAAGGGACTGTCGGGCGGATTGATCGTGGTCAGGCAGGCGATGAATTCCCCGCTCGCCGCCCACGAAAACACCATCATCGGCAACACCGTGCTTTATGGCGCGACGGGTGGCCATCTCTTCGCCGCCGGCCGCGCGGGCGAGCGGTTCTGCGTCAGGAATTCCGGCGCGGGCGTGGTGGTCGAGGGCTGCGGGTCCAACGGCTGCGAGTACATGACCGGGGGCGTGGCGGTGATCCTGGGCGGGATCGGAGCGAATTTCGGCGCCGGCATGACCGGCGGAATGGCCTATGTCTGGGATCCCGAAGGCGGAGCGCGGTCGCTGATGAACGCCGACACCCTGGTGATCGGCGGCGTGGAGGCCGACCATTGGGAAAACCAGCTCAGGGGACTGATCGAGCGGCACGCGGAGGAGACCGGGAGCGTCCGGGCCTCCGACATCCTCCGGAACTGGAACATCGAAAAGGGCAATTTCCTGCAGATCTGCCCCAAGGAGATGCTTCCCCATTTGCCGGTTTCCCTCAACTCCGCGGAAACGGCCATTCCGGCGGAGTGACCGGCGAATCGCCCGGGGGAAATTTCCCCGCGACGGCCATCCCGCTTTCGATCCCCGCCGCGAAGCGGACGCTCCGCCTTCCACGTCCATCGCGGAACGCGGGGTGAGGCCGCGTTCCCGGCCACGGGGCCGCGCCGACGGATGGCCGAACATGCGGTGCCCCATTCCTTCCGAATTGGAGCGGAGGCGCGCTTCCGGGGCGTGTCGGCGAATGCCCGGGGACCGGTGACATTCGATGGCGAATCACCGCGACGATGATCGATCGCGCGTGCGGGTGTTCCGTCCGAACCCTTGTCCCGTTCCGCGGCGCGCGCGCCTTCCGCGGCCCGCCCGGACGGCTCTCCATGGGGTCCGC
>JANQKA010000855.1 GCA_028281405.1 Hasllibacter sp.
CTTGATCTCGACGATCTTCTGTTTCTTCCGGGCCTCGGATTCCCGCTTCTGCCGCTCGTATTTGAACTTGCCGAAGTCCATGATCTTGCAGACCGGCGGCTCGGCGTTGGGGGAGATCTCAACGAGATCAAGTCCAGCCTCTTCCGCCAACGCGGTCGCCTTCGTGGGGTGGAGCACACCCAGGTTTTCCCCATCGGCGCCGATCAGGCGGACCTCGGGGCATCTGATGGCCTCGTTGACGCGCGGTCCTGTCTCGCGGAGCGGCTGGGATTCGTGTGGTCTTCTGGCTATTGGTCCTGTCCTCTTGATGGTTGCCGATGGCGACGGAAGGATAAGCGGGCCGGGCTCCCGATTCAATACTCAATCCACCTTCCGGAGGGCGCGGCGCTCACGGTCGAAACCGGCGCCCGCCGGGGCGGTTCCATCGGCGGGGAGGGCGGATCGCGGGCGGTCGGGATGGCCGGCGCGGCCGGAGGCGGAGGCGCGGATTCCGCCTTCCGCCGGAACCCCATCCGCGGCGCGGCGGGGAATCGCGGGAGGGCCGGGGAGCCGCCCCGGGGGGCCCGCGGGGGCGGAGGATCCGCCGCCGGGCGAGGTTCCGGGTTCGGCGCTGAGCGATCCGGCCGGTCAAACGCCCTCGCCGACGAATGCCTTTTCCACGACATATTCGGCGGGATTCGAGTTGGCCCCCTCGCGCAGGCCCCAACCCTCCAGGATTTCCTTGGCGTCGGTGTTCAGTCCCAATGACCCGCAAACCATGACGCGGTCGCGCTCCGGGGTGATCGGATCAAGGCCCAGGTCGTCGAAGATGCGCCCCGACCTCAGCAGGTCGGTGATGCGTCCCATGACCGGACTCTCCTCGCGGGTCGTGGTCGGATAGTGGATGAATTTGCCTTCCGCCATTTCGCCGATCAGCGGGTCGTCGAGGAGTCCCGCCGCGAGGCGGCGCCCGTATTCCAACTCGGCGACCTCGCGGCAGGTGTGGGTCAGAATGACGGTCCCGTATTTTTCGTAGGTCTCGGGATCGCGGACCAAACTCGCGAAGGGGGCGATGCCCGTGCCCGTCGCGAGGAACCATATCCGTTCGCCGGGCAGGAGCGCGTCGTGAACGAGCGTGCCCACGGGCTTGGGGCGCAGGATGACGCGGTCGCCCGGCCGGATGTGCTGAAGCCGGGAGGTCAGGGGGCCGCCCGGCACCTTGATCGAGTAGAATTCCACCTCGTCGTCCCATGAAGGCGAGGCGATGGAATAGGCCCGCAGGAGGGGTTTCGGCTTCGGACCGTCACCGTCCATGAGCCCGATCATCACGAATTCGCCCGAACGGAAGCGCAGCGACCGCGGGCGCGTGCAGCGGAACGAGAACAGGCGATCGGTCCAGTGCTCGACGCTTGTCACGGTTTGGGAGTCCGGCGGGACGGTTTCGGCCGTGTCGGCCGTTTGGCGATCGGTCATCTGTCGCGGCGCCGGAGGCGCCCTCCGTTCGGTGGCGTCACGCGGGGAAGGCGGCGCGGCCGCGCAGACGCGATTGGTAGTCGTGGCGGGTCCAGGTGGCCGCGCGGAACAGCCACTGCTCCTCGGGTTGGCGGGCGGCGGTCTGGTCGGAAATCTCGACCTCGTCGAAGCCGGAGCGCCGGGCCATGGCGTATTGGTCCGCGATCAGGGGGCCGGCCGCGCGGAGGCGCCCCGCGAAGCCCCGGTCGCGCAGCAGGCGCGCGAGGGTGAATCCGCGCCCGTCCGCGCCCGCTCCGAACACGATTCGCACGGCGCCGACGCCGTCGAGGGATGGAAGTTCGGCGGGATCGGCCTCCCCGGCCAAATCGATTCCCGGCCAGCCGGTGGGGTCGGGCGCGAATCCCGCGTCGGTGACGATGGTTGTCATGTCTCGTTCCTTTCCGCGTCGTGATCGTTCAACGGTCGCCGCCGCGTGCCCATTCGGCCCCGTCCGCGTCCCGCGACGCGCGGGGACCGTGGCCATGGAGAGGCACTCTCCACGGCGGGGCGGTGGTTGGCCGTGTAGTCCGCCGGGTCGGCCCATGACCAGTGGGCCGGGCGATTCGCAATGCGCCGCGCGGATTCTCCGGGCGGTGTGGGCCCGCCGCGGCGCGCTCCGCTTGTCGGAGCGCGCCGCTCCCTCCTGCGTTGAGGAAACAAGCGTCGGAATTCCCGACGCGCCCGCGGAGGGGCGGGCGGGCTTCAAGCGGCATCGCGGAGTTCCCCGGTACCGTAGAGGGCGGTTTTGAGGGGGGCCATGCCGACGCGGCGGTGGGTTTCGATGAAGGTTTCGTCGCCGTCGCGCCGCAGCTCGAGATAGGCCGCGACGAGGCGCTCCACCGCGGGCACGATTTCCCCGGCGGAGAAACCGGGGCCCGCCCGGACGCCGATGGCCGCGTTCTCGGTGGCGTCTCCACCCAGCGTGATTTGGTAGGTTTCCACCCCGGAACGCTCGAGGCCGAGGATTCCGATATGGCCGACGTGGTGATGGCCGCAGGCGTTGACGCACCCCGATATCTTGATCTTGAGGTTTCCGACCTCGTTCTCGACGCCGCGGAGCGCCGTGGCGATTTCCCGGGCGACCGGAATCGAGCGGGCCGTGGCCAGCGCGCAGTAGTCCATGCCGGGGCAGGCGATTATGTCGGACGCCAGTCCCACGTTCGCGGTGGCGAGCCCCGCCGCGCGCAACCCGTCCCAAACCGCGGGCAGGGAGGAGAGATGGACGTGGGGCAGGATGACGTTCTGCTCGTGCGAAATCCGGAGTTCGTCGTGTCCGTGCACCCTCGCGATCCGGGCGAGCGCGTGCATCTGATCGGCCGTGGCGTCGCCCGGCGCGGCGCCGTGGGCCTTCAGCGACACCGTGAGAATGCCGTGGCCGGGGGCCTTGTGGGGCGCGACGTTGACGTCCGTGAAGGCCCGGAACGCGGGGTTCTCGGCGCGGAGGGAATGGTAGGTTCCCGTGTCCGCGTCGCGGAGGGCCGGCGGCGCGAACATCGCTTCGATTTGGGCGAGGATGCCCCGATCCGCGCCCGTGAAGCCGGGGCGGAGTTCCGCGAACCGCTCCTCCACCCGCGCGCGGAACGACTCCAGGCCCTCTTCCCGCACGGTGATCTTGATGCGGGCCTTGTACTTGTTGTTGCGCCGCCCGAGGCGGTTGTAGGTTGAGACGATGGATTCGAGGTAGGGCAGGAGATCCTCCGTCGGCAGGAAATCCCGCATAACCTCCCCGATCATCGGCGTCCGGCCGAGGCCTCCCCCGACGATCACCTCGAAGCCGGCTTCGCCGCCGCGCTCCAGCATTCTGAGGCCGATGTCATGGGCCTTGGTGACGGCGCGGTCGATGGGGCTTCCGGTCACGGCGATTTTGAATTTGCGCGGCAGGAACTGAAATTCGGGATGGTCGGTCGACCACTGCCGGATGAGTTCGGCCACCGGGCGCGGATCGGCGATTTCGTCCGCGGCGGCTCCGGCGAAGTGATCGGCGGTGACGTTGCGGATGGTGTTGCCCGAGGTCTGCACGGCGTGCAGGCCCGCGTCCGCCAGGCGGTCGAGCATGTCGGGAATATCCACCAGCGCGGGCCAATTGTACTGGATGTTCTGCCTCGTGGTGAAGTGGCCGAAGCCGCGGTCCCAGCGTTCGGCGATCTCCGCGAGGACCTCCATCCGCGCGGAATCGAGCGTTCCGTAGGGGATGGCGACGCGCAGCATGTAGGCGTGAAGCTGCAGGTAGACTCCGTTCATCAGCCTGAGCGGCTTGAACTCCTCCTCCGTGAGCGATCCATCGAGGCGGCGGGCGACCTGCGCCCGGAACTGGCGGTTGCGCTCGGCGAGGAAGGCCCGGTCGAATTCGGTTTGGACGTACATCAGGCGACTCCTTCGAACGAGGGGCCGGTAGCGCGGAACGTTTCCCGGAAGTGTTTCGGCGCGGCGCCTTCGGGCGTCCGGACGACATCTGCGAGATAAGGGCCGACGACGGCCCGCGACTGGCCGAGCGCGAACACGAGGCGCATCTCGGCGTCGGCTTCGTCGGTAAGTATCTCGGCCTCGGTGAATTCGTCGGCCCACCTGTCGTCGGAAGTCAGGTAGACGACGCGGCCGTTCCGCAGGTCGTTCGCGGTGACGATCTTGGGGGTGAATGGGCGGGTCATGGGTTCGCGTCCTCCGCGATTCGAAGCTCCGCGGCCGGGAGGGGCGCGGCGCGGTTCAATTGGACGGCGGGGCCGGAGGGCCCCTTGGCCGTGGTGGAAAGAGCGTCGCGCGCGGCGGGGACGGGCCGTCCGGACGTCCGGCTTGCGATTTCGGCCACGCCGCCGCCGGGGCCGCGCGTGACCGGGCGTCCCCGCGGAAGCCTCTCCGGGCGCCCGCCCGCGCGGGACGGCGCGGCTTCGCCGTAACAGGGGCGCGCGCGCCGGCCGGGCCGGGTTGATCCCTCCGCGCCGCGCCGGGTCGTCGACCGGCCCGTGACGGCGGCGGGGGCGGCAACGGCGACGCCGGGGTTGACCGCGTGGGGGATGCCCGCGGCCGCGCACGCGGATATCTCCCTGTCGAGGCGGCCGGACGTCCCGGGGGCCCCCGAAGCGAGACGGACGACGTGGAGGCCGCGCCGCGCGTGCGCGACCAATTCCTCGGCGACCCGTTCCGGCGGGGCCGATGGCGGGGGCCCTTCCGCGGCGACGGGCCTCAGGATCGCTTCGCGCCGGGCGAGTTCGAGGATTTCCGGCGTGACCGAAGCGTCGTGAAGGATCACGTCCGCCCGGTCGACGAGTTCGCGGGCGCGCAGGGTCATGAGCTCCGGGTCGCCGGGGCCAGCGCCGACGAAGTCGACGCGGCCGTCCCGGGGAGCGCCGAGGGCGCGGGATTTGGCGGCTTCGAAGCGTTCGCGGATTTCCGCGTCGCCGCGGGCGGCGGGGCCGTCGAGGAAATAAAAGCCCCGCCAGAGCGCCCGGCGGGCGCGGCCGGGAGCGACGGCCTCCGCGGCCCCGCGGAGGGTCTTGCCGACGCGGGCGAGGCGGCCGAGGG
>JANQKA010000141.1 GCA_028281405.1 Hasllibacter sp.
GGTGGCGGCGGCGCGGGTGGCGACGGCGCGGGTGGCGGCGGCGCGGGCGGCGGCGGCCTGGGCGGAGGCGCGATCACGGTGGGGGCGAGGCACCCGGCTGGCGGCGGCGCGGACGGCGGAGGTTATGGGACCGGTCGGTATGGCGCGGGCGGCGGCATGATCACCGGAGCCGCCGAGATCCGCGCGGGCGGAGACGTGCGTCGTCAACAGCCTCCCCTCGCCTTCGCGAATCGCCGGGACCCGCGCGGGCGGAGGTTGGGTCGACGGGGGATGAGAAGGCGGCATGACCGGAGGCGGCTCTGTCGACGGCGGCACGATCACCGGAGGTGCCGGGACCGGCGCGGGTGGCGGCGGCCTGGGCGGAGGCGCGATCGCCGGAGGCGCCGGGATCCGGAGGGCGGCGGAGTTTCGGGGCCGGCGGAGGCGGCGCGGGTGGCGGAGGCCTGATCGGAGGCGCGATCACCGTAGAGGCCAAGCATCCGCGAGGGCGAGGGCGCGGACGGAGGAGGTTATGGAATCGGCGGCGGCGGCGTGATCACCGAAGGTGTGGGGGCCCGGCGGGCGAAGGCGGGGTTGGCGGAGGATGAGTACAATGAGTGCGGCGTGACCCGAGGCGGCTCCGTCGGCGGCGACGGCGGCGCGATCACCGCGGATGCCGTGATCCGGGCGGGCGGAGGCGGGGACGGCGGAGGTTATGGAAACGGCGGCGGCGCGGGAGGCGTCGCGGTCGGCGGAGGTTTCGGGAACGGAGGCCGCGGCGCGGGCGGCGGCGCGTCCGGAGGCGACTCCGACGACGGCGGCACGATCACCGGAGGCTCCGGATTCCGGGCGGGCGGAGGTGGGATCGACGGAGGAGCCGGGGGCGGCATGACCGGAGGCGGCTCCGTCAACGACGGAGCGGGCGGCGGCGCGATCACCGGAGGCGACTGGAACGACGCGTCCGACGGCGGTGGAAACGCGGCGCGGCGGCCTTTCCCCGCGGCATCGCTCCCGCCACTGGCGTGACGCCGGTTTGGATTCTCCTTCAACCGCATTCCTCCCGGTGGTCCTTTGAACGCGGGATTCCCCGGGCCGCGGCGAAGGACGGAAGCCGCGCTGCGGCGCGGAACCCGGGCCGCCCGGCGGCGGAACGCCCCGGCTCACGACTCCCCGGTCCCGCGGGATGGATTCCGCGCTATCCGGGTCCGCCCCTGCCCCGGAGAAGTCCCTTCTCCCCGAAAAGCCCGGTCAAATCCGCCTCCGCCCGGGCTCCCATGTGCGAGATGATCTCGCCCGCCGCGGCGTTTCCCATCCGGGCGCAGGTCTCCGGATCGCGCCCCTCGCAGAGCCCCCAAAGAAACCCGGCCGCGAACATGTCCCCCGCGCCGGTCGCGTCCACCACGTCCACGGGATCGGTGGGCACGTGGACCGCCCCCCCGGCCGTCAGCACATGGGCGCCCCCGCCGCTGTCGGTGCAGGCCACCATCCGCACGTCCCGCGCCGCCGCGGCCCGGGCCGCGCCGAAATCCTCCGTCTCGTACATCGAAAGCAGTTCGGCCCGGTTGCAGAACAGCAGGTCGGCGTGATCCTTCAGGATCCGGCGGAAACTTTCGCGGTGGCGCTCCACGCAGAGCGGATCGGACAGCGTGACGGACACCTTCCCGCCGGCGGTCTTGGCCGCCCGGATCGCCTTCGCGAAAGTCGCCGCGCAGTCTGAACCCTCGAGCCGGTAGCCCTCCAGATAAATCCACTCGGCCTCGGCCATCATCGACTCGTCGATGTCGGCGGGGGTCAGGAAATCGTTCACGCCCAGATACGTGTTCATGCTGCGCTCGCCGTCGGGGGTGACAAGCACGATGCAGCGGCCCGTCTGAGCCGGATGGTCCGGCGGCGCGGGAGGCGTTTCGTAGACCGTCCCCTGGGCGCGCAGATCGTGCGCGAATATCTCCCCCAATTGATCCGCCTTCACCTTGCCCACGTAGGCGGTCCGGCCCCCGAGCGCGGCGATCCCCGCGATCGTGTTCGCCGCCGAGCCGCCGGAAACCTCCTTCGCCGCGCCGATCGCGGCGTAGAGCTCCACCGCCCGGTCCATGTCGATCATCTCCATGATGCCCTTCTCCACGCCGTGCCGCTCCAGAAACCCCTCCGGCGCCCGCCAAAGCACGTCGACCATCGCGTTGCCGATGCCCACGACCTGATACCGCTTCATTCCGTCTTCTCCTCGAAGGCGCACCATCCGCGGATGACGCAATCGCCGCACTTCGGCCCACGCGCCACGCAGACGTAGCGCCCGTGCAGGATCAGCCAGTGATGGGCGTGACGCTGGAACTCGGCCGGAACGTTGTCTTCGATGGCCCGCTCGACGGCGGCCACGTCCTTGCCGGGCGCGATGCCCGTGCGGTTGCCCACCCGGAAGATGTGGGTGTCCACGGCCTGGGCCGGATGGCCGAACCAAACGTTC
>JANQKA010000708.1 GCA_028281405.1 Hasllibacter sp.
GGAAACCGCCGATTCGCGGCGGGGGCGGCGCGGCCGAACACCGCCGGAGTGAAGGGCGCGGGGGTTCCGGTTCATCCCGCGGGACGGTCCTCCAACCGCTTTCCCTTTTCGGGCAGGAACAACTGCTGGAGCACCTTCAGGGATGTGATGGCGTCAACCCTGACGTCGCTGAAATCGGCGGCGTCCTCGGACCAGGCGGTCAGCGTCCAGGCGCGCCCCCAATAGTCCAGTTCGAGCGGGCGCAGAATCTCCGCGCGCCCCATGCTGACGACCCGGATTTTCTGTCTGGCGCGGATCGCGGACCGGATCGCCGGGATGTGGGCGTAGGCGAGCGCGGCCCCCTCGAACGGGTAGGCCGCGAAACCGAAGCCGCGCGGCAGGGGATCGTGGCCCTCGGGGAGGACGCCCTCGATTTTGGCCGACAGATCGCGCGCGGCCGCGCCGAGTTCGGGATCGCCGCCGGCCCCGACGGCGGCCAGTCCGACGTGCAACGCCTCGAGTTCCCGACTGGTCAGGTTCAGCGGCGGAAGGGTGATGTCGGAGGTGGCGCGGTATCCGATTCCGCGGGCGCCCTCGATCGGAATGCCCGACGACTGAAGCGTGGATAGGTCGCGGTAGATGGTGCGCGGCGAAACGCCGAGCCGCCGCGCCATGTCCTCGGCACGGTGCAGGCGGCCGTCGCGCAGGATGCGCATCAGATCCATCAGGCGGTTCGAACGGGCCAGAACGGGTCTCCCTGCCTCGTCTTCCATCGGCGGAAGCGTTTACGAAAGGGCTTGGCGGAGCGGCGGAACCGGACGCGTCCGCCGACCGGCGGGCGGTTCCGCCGGGGAGGAAACCCCGTGAACCGCGCTCCTGACGGAATACTGTCAAAAATAACGCGCGGCAACGCCGTACAAGTGGTATTCGGGCTTTCGGGAACCCGGCGCCCCGGTTAGAGCCGGAGTGAATTCATTTTGGGCCCGTCCGGGCCCGTGGAACGGGGAGAACACCAATGGGCTTGGGCAACATCGGGCTTCCGGGCATCCTGCTCATCGCCATCGTCGTGCTCGTGCTGTTCGGACGCGGCAAGATCTCGTCGCTGATGGGCGAGGTCGGGAAAGGCATCACATCGTTCAAGAAGGGAGTCGCGGACGGCGACAAGGAGGCCGAGGCCGACAAAGCCGCCGCCCGCGACGCCGCCTCCGGGGACGAGGCGCCCTCCAAGACGGAAACCGACAAGGACCGCGCCTGATCCTCGCGGCCAGGGGGATCCCGCCATGCTAGACCTCGGTTGGTCAGAACTCCTGGTCATCGGCGTTGTCGCGCTGATCGTCGTGGGGCCGAAGGATCTGCCCGGCATGTTCAAGCAGTTGGGCCGCTTCACCGCGAAGATGCGGTCGATGGCGCGCGATTTCTCGCGAGCGATGGAGGACGCCGCCAAGGAGAGCGGGGTCGGCGATGTGGCGGGCGACCTCAAAAAGGTGGCCAACGCGAAGTCGCTCGGGCTCGACAAGCTGAAGGAGGCCGCCGACAACTTCGAAAATTGGGATCCCGGGAAGGCCGGGGAGGGGAAGGCGGTCGGACCCGAAACCGCGAAGATGACCCAGGAACGGGCCGAGCAGGCGCGCTTGATCCGCGAGGCTTCGGACGCGAAGGCGCGGGCGCGGATCGAAGCCGGGGAAACCGCCGGGGACGGGGAGGCTCCGCGGGACGATTCGCCCGCGCCCGCCGCCGAGCCCTCCGCTCCGCCGGCGCCGGGGGATGATTCCGCTCCGTCCGCGGGCGCGGATTCCTCCGTTTCCGCGCCGGAGGCGGACAAGAAATGAATTCCGACGAGGGGGAACTGAACGACGGCGCGATGCCCTTGATCGAACATTTGGCGGAACTGCGCACGCGCCTCATCCGGTCCGTTCTGGCCTTCGTCGTCGGCATCGTGCTGGCGTTCGCCGTGGCCGAGCCGATCCTGCAGTTTCTGCTGGGACCGATCGAGGAGACGCTCCGCGGCCTCGGCGACCCTTCGCCGACGCTGCAGTACACGTCGCCGCAGGAATACCTGTTCACGCTGTTCCGCATCTCGATGGTGTTCGGCTTCGCATTGGCGTTTCCCGTGATCGGGGCGCAGATGTGGCGGTTCGTGGCTCCCGGCCTCTATCGGAGGGAGAAGTCCGCGTTTCTGCCGTTCCTTCTCGCTTCTCCCGCGATGTTCCTGTTGGGGGCGTCCTTCGCCCATTTCGTGGTGACGCCTCTGGCCATGCGGTTCTTCCTCGGCTTCGCCGACGTGTCGTCGATCTTCGCGAACCTGTTGTCTTCGACGGTCGACGGCGCGCCGGGAGGCGCCGACGTGGTCGCCGTCCCGGAAAGCGAAGATGGGGTGAAGATCACCTTCTTCGGAAAGGTGAACGAAAGCCTCGACATCACGTTGAAGTTCATTCTGGCCTTCGGCCTGTGTTTCCAACTTCCGGTGCTGCTGACGCTGATGGGGAAGGCGGGCCTGGTGTCGGCGCAAGGCCTCGGCACCGTCCGCAAATACGCGATCGTCGGCATTCTCGTGCTCGCGGCGCTGGTCACCCCGCCGGACGTGATCACGCAGGTGATTCTGTTCACCGTGGTCTACGGCTTGTACGAGGTGTCGATATTCCTGGTGGGGCGCGTGGAGGCGGCGAGGGAGAGGGAACTGCGCGCCCAAGGCCTGTGGTTCGAGGACGATGACGGGGACGCGGGGCGGGACGATGACGACGCCACCGGGCGGGTCGACCGCGACAACGCCGCGAGGGAGGAGGAGGTGCGGGCGGCGTTCACCCCGACCGATTCCGATGACGACGGGACGCTCTCGGAGTTCGACTCCGGAGAAGGTGACGACGCCGATCCCGGAATGATCGACGACACATTCCCGAATCGGCGGGAGGCCCCGTGAAAATCGTCGGGACGGGAATCGAACGCGATTGTCCGGAGGCGGGCGCCGACCCGCCGGGAAAAGGCGCCGCCGCGCTCGCGCGGATCGCCGGGGCGTTGGAGCGGATCGCGCCGGCGCCCCCGGGCCCGCCCGATTGGGCGGCATCCGAGGCGTGGGTCTGGAACGTGTCGCCGGATCGCCTGGCGGAGGTGCCGAAGGTCAACCGGATCGATCTTTCGCTTCTCGTGGGCGTGAACCGCGCGCGGGACGCGCTCTTGGCCAACACGCGCCGGTTCGCCGAGGGTCTTCCGGCCAACAACGCCCTGTTGTGGGGCGCGCGCGGAATGGGCAAGTCGAGCCTGGTCAAGGCGGTTCACGGCGCGGTCGCGGCCGAAGCGCATGTCAAAATCGTCGAGGTTCAGCGCGAGGATCTTCCTTCGGTCGGCCGCCTCCTCGCGCTGCTGCGTTCCGCGCCGGATCACCGTTTCCTGCTGTTCTGCGACGATCTGTCGTTCAGCCACGACGACACGCACTACAAAAGCCTCAAGGCGGTGCTCGACGGCGGAATCGAGGGGCGGCCCGCGAACGTGATCTTCTACGCCACGTCGAACCGCCGCCACCTGATGCCGCGGGAGATGATCGAAAACGAGCGTTCGTCGGCGATCAACCCTGGAGAGGCGGTCGAGGAAAAGGTGTCCCTGTCGGACAGGTTCGGACTGTGGCTCGGATTCCACCCCTGCGATCAGGACGACTACCTCTCGATGATCCGGGGATATTGCGACCACTACGGAGTCGGGATCGGCGACGACGACCTGAGGGCGGAGGCCATCGAATGGCAGGCCACGAGGGGCGCGCGGTCGGGGCGCGTGGCGTGGCAGTATTTCATCGACCTCGCGGGGCGCCGGGGAGTGGCGGTGGACGCTTGATCCGGCGCCGGAACTTCGCGGCGCCCGGGAACACCCGTTTCGGGGAGTGTCGCCTCCGCGGCCGCGGCCGGGCGCGCGGGAGGGGCGGGCGGACTCCCGCCGGGACGGCCGCTCCCGCCAAGCGGCGCCGCGCCGGATGGTGGAATTTCCGCGATGACGGCCGGGCGGGAACACCGCGCGCCGGGACTCCGTCCGCGCGCGGAGCGAACCGGCGGGTCAATTCAGGAAATCGTTGGGGTCGACGCTTTCGAAGCCCCGACGCACTTCGAAGTAAAGAAAACTTGGATCGCCTTCGCGCACTTTGGCGATGTTTTGTCCCCGGAACACCCTTTCGCCTTTTTCCACCGAAATATCCGCGATATTGGCGTAAACCGACAACAGATTGTCGGCGTGGCGCACAACCACGATCGGAACTTGATCGGTGTCATGGGTGATCGCGGCGACGGTGCCGTCGTCCGCGGCCCTTATGGAGGCTCCGGCGGGCGCGGCGATGTCGATGCCGTCGGTCCGCCCCTTGGCGAAATCCCGGATGACCTTGCCCGAGACGGGCCACAGCATTCCTCCGGCGGCGGATGGCGCGGACCCCAGGTTCGGGGAAGGCGGAATGGGCGCGGTCTCGACCGTGACGTCCCTGGGCAGGGGTCTGGAGGCCGAGGGAGGCGGCGTCACAATGGAGGTTCCCTCGCCCGGCAGGGCCGTGTCCGCGACGACCCGAACCCCCGCCGAGGCCGGGATGATCAGGTGCTGGCCTTCGCGGATCCTGAGATCCGGCCCCAGTCCATTCCAGTCGGCGAGGCTGCGGACGGGCACGTTGTAGAGCCTCGAGATGGAATAAACGGTCTCCCCGCGCACGGCCTTGTGACGCACCGGGGCGTCCAAGTCGCCTTCCGGGCCTTCGTCCGTCGACGTCACCGGCGAGGTGTCCCCAGACCGCTCGATGGCGGCGCCCGCCAGGGCGGTCACGTCCTCGACGGCGCGGCCGCCGGTCCCGGCGGTACGCGGCGGCAACGCCAGAAGCTCGCCGGGCCTCATGATCGTGTCCGTCTTCAGCCCGTTGAAACCGGCGAGGCGCGCCGGGTCGACGCCGACGCGTTCGGCGACATCGGCCACGGTGTCGCCGCGCCGCGCCAGAGCCACTTGGTACGACGGATAGGAAATCACGCCGCGCCCGTCGGCGGGGGGCCGATCCAGCGGAATGTCGGCGGCGGCGTCGTCCGGGGCGGCGGGGCCGGCGGGCGGGGCGATGCCGACGCACCCCGAAAGCGTCAGCGCGGCCGCCAACCCCAGCGTGATTGATGCCGTCCGAAACATCGTCGAGTCCTCGTCCGCCCGGATGTCCGGGACTTGATTGATTCCGGGTCAGTCCCGCGCCATGCCCTCGATCAGGGGAACGAAGCGCACGGAGAGCAATTCGTCGTACTCGTAGCCCGTCTCGGTCCGCGTCACGCGTATCAGGGATTGCACCGCGTCCGATTGGCCAACCGGCAGGACCATTATGCCGCCGATCCGCAATTGATCCAAGAGGGGCGGCGGCGGGTCCTCGGCGGCGGCGCTCACGAGGATGCGGTCGAAAGGCGCCTGCTCAGGCAGTCCGAGGCAACCATCCGTGGCGATGACGGTGATGTTGCTGTAACCGAGGCGTTCGAAAAGGCTGGCGGCCCCTTGCGCGAGGGGTCTGTGCCTCTCGACGGTGTAGACCCGGCGCGCGAGCTGGCCGAGGATGGCGGCCTGATAGCCCGAGCCGGTGCCGACCTCGAGTACCTTGTGGCGGTTCTCGACCCGCAGGGCCTGAGTCATGATGCCCACCACCGATGGTTGCGAAATCGTCTGGTCGCAGCCGATGCGGAGCGGAGTGTCCTCGTATGCGCGGTCCCGACGCAATTCCTTGGACTCCTCGGGGGTGAACACCCCCAAGGTTCTCGTGACCACGTCGGGCGTCACGAATTCTTCGCGGTCGACCTTCTCCATGGCCTTCAGCACGGGGTCGGACACTCTGTTCGACTTCAAGGCGAGGAGAAATTGCATTTTGCGTCTGGCTTCGCGATCCGTGTCCATCTCAGCAAAGCGCCTCCCTCAGCGCGTCCATTTGGTCGTGGGCGGTCATGTCGCAACGGCACGGGGTAACGGATATCCATCCGTCGAGATTTAGCCTGTTGTCGGTGCCTTCCGCGGTCGCGACATGCTGTCCCGGCCCCCTGATCCACATGAAACGGCGTCCGGTGGGGCTGGTTTGCGGCTCCGCCCGGTAGAAGGCGTCCGGCCTCCGGCCCTGGGTGGCGGCGGCCGCGCCCCGCACGCGGGCGGCCGGAACGGGTGGGAAGTTGACGTTGTAGAACAGGCGGTAGTCGTCGCCGTCGCCCCAGGGGGCGCCGTCGAGCAGGCGGCGCACCAACCCCGCTCCAAGCGCGGCCGCGGCCTCGAACGGATCGTCCAGATCCTTGTTGTCGGGGCCGTAGAACTGCGAAAGGGCGATGGCGCGGAGGTGCTGCAGCGCGCCTTCGACCGCCGCGCCGACGGTTCCGGAGTAAAGGACGTTCTCGGCCGCGTTGTTCCCCCGGTTCACGCCGGAGAGGATCAGGTCCGGCGGTTCCGGCAGGATGTCGTGGATCGCCGCGAGCACGCAGTCCGCGGGCGAGCCCTCCGCCGCGAAGCGGCGCTCGCCCGCCTTCGCGATCATCGTGGGCTTGGTGTAGTTGAGGCAGTGCGCCACGCCGGATTGCTCGGTGGCCGGGGCGACGGTCCAAACCTCCCCCTCCGGTCCGGCGACCTCCCGCGCGATCCGTTCGAGGACTTCGAGACCCGGAGCGCCGATACCGTCGTCGTTCGTGATGAGAATGCGCATTCGTCCACTTGCCGGTGTTTGCCCAACGCCTCCGTTATCCCTTCCCCGCCTCAAGGTAAAGCGCGGCCCGGGCGCAGGATGTCCGGAAGCAGCAACGCGGCGGCGTCGGAACACGGCGTCAGTTTCCCGCGGTCCTCTCCGGGAAAAAACCTGGCGCGCGTCGCGGTCGGCATCGGCGGCGGCGTCAGGATGCGCACCTCGGGTCCGATCCTGGCGCTTTCGGCCCGCCAGGACCGGGCGAGCGCGGTCTGGGCCGCCTTGGTCGCGCCATAGGCTCCGAAGAATTTCAGCCCCGCCCTGGGATCGTCGAAGAACACCGCCCGGCCGGCTTCGGTCCCGCGCAGGAGGGGGGAAAGGACGCCGATCAAATGCAGAACCGCGTCGACGTTGATTTTTCGGCTCAGATTCCAATCCTTGGAGGATATGTGGTCGGTCGGCGACAGCGGAGAGGCGTGCACCGCCGCGTGGCACCACAGATCCAACCGGCTCCAGCGGTCGTGTATCGACCGTCCGAGTTGCCGCATCGCGGCGTCGACGGTGACGTCCATCGGGGCCAGGGTCGCGGACCCTCCGGCGGCTTTGATTCCGTCGTCGAGATCCTCGAGTCCGCCGGCGGTGCGGGCCACGGCGATGACGTGGTGGGTCGGGGCGAGAGCCAAAGCCAAGGCGGCGCCGAGCCCGCGCGACGCTCCGGTGATCAGCGCGGTGGGGCGGTCGGAGGGGGTCATGGCCGGGGTTCTGTCCCCGGTGGGCGGAACGGTCAATAGGCGCGGGAAATTCGGGTGCCGGAGGTCCGGTGGGATTCCGCCGGCCCCCGGGTTCGGAGTCGCCCCGCCGCGGCGGCGACCCATCCGTCGTCGCGATTCGCGCGTTCAAAGGTCGCGCCGCGCGGCATGACCGCTTGACGGGTGGCGGTCGCGCCCGCCGCATCCGGGACGAGGACGCGTTGGTTATTATTGGGATGCCGGGTCGCCGTGTCCCCATCGGCCGCGGTTGGACGAAGTCGGCGGGTCCGCTCTTCGGGGCGCTCCGGGGCTCTTCGGCGTCCCCAAGGGGCGGCGGGCCGGTCGATTCGGCGCGGTCACGCGCGCGGGGAGCGGCGCAAGGCCATTCGCCGGAACCTTCCGGGATGGACGCGCGCCAACCCGTTCGGACATGCCGGCTGAAGCAATGGTCCGGACCACGCCGGCCACCCGGCGAAACCGGTGGGGAAGGTTCGATGGC
>JANQKA010000717.1 GCA_028281405.1 Hasllibacter sp.
CGAATCACCCGGTTTCCGAATCACCCCATGGCCGCGAATCACCCATTGCCTCCGATCCTCGATTCCGCGCGCCGACATGGCCGGAATCGCCAGATTTCCGATCCCCGGCCCTCCCGCTCCTCTGGAATTCGGTGGAGGGAGGCCTTGGAATCGCCTTGCCCGCTTGATGATTCGCGCGTTTTCGGCCCGTCGATAATTTTTGCCGCGCTGCGGCGAAATTCTGTTGCAATGCTGCGGTGCGGCATTTATGTCATCCCCGACATCAACGCCTCGCCCGTTCATGACAACTCCGGGGCGGGGCAAACCGAGAGGAGCCGGAAATGGCCAACCAGAACGACTTCACCAAAGCGCTGACCGACATGTTCGGCGCGACCCCGATCGACACCTCCGCCATGCGGGACATGTTCAGGACCAACGCCGAGTTCGGCGAGAAGCTCACCAAGGTGGCCCTCGACGCCGCCGGGCGGTCCAGCGAGATCACGTCCGAGTGGACGATGGACACCCTCGCCCGCATGGGCGACGTGGCCACGGTCAAGGAGGATCCGGCCGACTACGCCAAGGCGATGACCGACTTCGCCTCGGCCCAGGCCGAATCCGCCGCCGAGCACATGGCCTCCTTCGCCAAGGTCGCGAAGAAGGTTCAGACGCGGACCGTCGAGCTGATGACCGCCGCCGGAAAGGCCGTGTCCAAGGACATCACGGCCGCCGCCGACAAGGCGACCACCGCCTCCAAGCGGGCCGCCGCCGCGAAGTGATTCGGGACGGAACGCCGCGCCGCGGCTTGGAACCAACAGGGGCGGTCCTTCGGGCCGCCCCTTTCGTTTCGGCCCCCGAGCCCGGCGGATCGCGTGGATTCCATTCCGGCCCGGACGGGGACGGCCCCGCCCCCGCCGGGGGACTGGGGGATCCGGGGCTTTCACCGGTCGTCCAGCTTCGTCCCGGACGGGAATCGGAACGTCGCCGCGGCGCGGGGGGCTCGCAATCGACCCTCCGGGCTTCCGGAGCGCGGCGGGAGTCGCGCTCGGTCCCCGCGTCCCGGATTCGGCCGAAGCGAACCGGACTTCGCGACGGTTTCCAAAAACCCGGAGCGGCGCCGGCCGGCCTCCGCCCGGATGCGTATGGTGGAGACGGTTTTCGTGTCGCGCGGAAACCGCCGCGGCAATCGGACGAGCGCGGATCCCCTCCGTTCAACGGGTCGGCCCGGCGGCCGCGCGCGTCCGGAGGACGCATTCCAAAGCGGAGCGGCAGACGTGGCCGTCCGGCGTCAATCCGGTCGCGGACTGCCAATTCCGCAACGCCCGCCGAGTGTCCGGCCCCGCGATCCCGTCGAGTCCGTAGGTCGGGAAACCCTCTTCGGTCAGCGCGGTCTGCAACTCCAGCACCTCGCTCCTGTTCAAGGCCGCGTCCTCCGGAGGCCAAGGCGCGCGGATGGGACCGCGCCCCGCGATCCGATCCGCCAAATGGACGACCGACAGGGCGTAGGCGTCCGAGGGGTTGTAGGTCTTCAGAGCCAAGAAATTGCTCCCGGCCATGAACGCGGGGCCCTCCGCCCCGGCGGGCAGCAAGATCGACGCCTCGGCGAAATCCGGAGGAGGCCCGCCGGATGCCGCGGACATACCTTGGTCCGCCCAGGCGGCGCCGGGGCGCCGGACCGAAGGGTCCGCGAGGGCGTGGTCGAAGTCGGCGGGAAGGACGACCTCCGCGCCCCAGGACTCCCCCGCCCGCCATCCGTTATGGGCGAGATAGGCCGCGGTCGACGCCAACGCGTCCACCGGATCGTCGCCCCAGATATCCCGCCTCCCGTCGCCATCGAAATCAATGGCGTGGCGCAGGTATGAACTCGGCATGAACTGGGTGTGGCCCATGGCTCCCGCCCAACTGCCGTTCATGGCGTCCGCCTCGATGTCGCCCGCTTCGAGAATGTCGAGGGCGGCCCGCAATTCGCGTTCGAAGAACGCTCCGCGCCGGCCATCGAAGGCGAGCGTCGTCAATGCGTCGATCACGGGGATTTCCCCGCGCGTCCGGCCGAAGGAGGTTTCCACTCCCCAAACGGCCAGGGAGATTTCGGGGGGAATTCCGAATCTCTCCCGGATTCCGGACAACGGGACTTCGAGCGCGGCCAAGGCGGCGCGGCCCCGCGACACCCTTCGATCCGTAACCACCTTGGCGAGGTACGCGCCGACCGGAATCGCGAATTCCGGTTGGGAGCGGTCGCGCCCGACAACGTCCGTCCTGAAACGGGCGCGGGTCAACGCCGCCGCGGCCGCGCCGCCCGGTTTGATCCTGTCGGCCGCCGCCGCGATCCAGTCCTCGAAAGCCTCCCCGGCGGAGTTGGCGTCATCGGTTTTCGTCGGTCGCATCGGGGGAGGGACGCCGAACAGCGCCGCCGGCGCAAGTCCCGCCGCGCCGCGGATCGATCCCGCGGCGGCGGTTGGGAACCTCCTCCAATCCGATTCGCGAATCGCGCCGCGCGAATCGCCACGCCGCCGCGATCCGCCGGTTCGGCGGATTTCCCCGGTGGTGTTCCGCTCTCCGGGCGGCCGAAAGGGGGTGGAATTCGGCCGTTCGGATATCCCTGGCGCGCCCACGCGGAGCGGTGACCGTGAACACCGCCGTTCGACAGGATCAATGTACATTGCGCGTGACGTGGACTCCGGCAGGGAGACCTCACGCAATCATCAACTTTTCGTGAGAATCCGTGAGCGAACCGTGATTTCCAAATTCACACGCGTCGGCCGATAGTTCGAACCCGTGCGAAGGAGCCGGCAAGGACATCGGGTTAAGAAAGCCACTCGACAAACGGCTTCAAACGTGGATATTGGCGTCGTTGGCCGAAGTGGCCGCGACACGAGAACACTCGAAAGGAACCACCATGAAGAGAACCATCTGCGCCTTGGCCGCCGCCGCCGCCATGTTCACCGCGTCCGCTCCGGCCGTGACCGCCATGCAGAGCGAGATGATGATGCTGACCGGCGCCATCTACCACGAACTGCGCTCCCGCGGACTGCCGACCGAAGGCATCATGGACTTGACCCTGAGCGAGGTCGCCCGGCTGCAGCAGGTGCTCAGCAGCGGCGATTCCGCCGGCGAAATGAAGTCCCAGGCCGAGCGGATTCTCATGAAGAAGTGAGCGGTCCGCCGGGCGCGCCAAGCGCGCCCGCTTCAACACGCGGCGCTCCGCCGTTTCGGGCGGAGCGCCCGCCGCAAGGCGGGTGCCCCATCGCGCCCGCTTTGTCATTTCTGGACGCCGTTCCCGAACAGCAGGCATCCGAACAGGCATTTGCCCAGAACGGAATCGATCTTCCGCACCTTCGTCCCCTGGGAGCCGGAACCGTGCAGGATCAGGTGTATCCTGCTGATTTGATCGTCGCTTAGATCCTGGGTCGCCGCCTCGGGATGGACGATCCTCAATTCCCTCATGACGGAGTCCCTGAGCGGGTTTTCGGCGGAGAGCGCCGCCTCGGGAACCAAGACCAGGGCAAACGCGGCGGCGATGAGGGCTCTGCGCATCCGAAATCCTTTCAATTCGCGGCCGCGCCGGAGTAACGCCCGCGCCCGAAGGTGTCCACCT
>JANQKA010000814.1 GCA_028281405.1 Hasllibacter sp.
GTGAACCGAATCAGCGTCTTCAACGCCTCGACCGGCGGCAGGTCGTCGAGGCGGAGGGCCTGCTCGGCCTCGCGGATGTCGAGGTAGGCCTCCTCGAGCACGGCGGTGAAGAGCGCCTCCTTGCCGTCGAAGTAGTGGTAGATCATCCGCTTGTTGGCCTTCGACAATTCGGCGATCCTGTCGACGCGCGCGCCGCCGAGCCCGAGCCGCGCGAACTCGTGCTTCGCGGCCGCCAGAATCCGCGCCTTCGTCGCCTCCGCGTCCCGCGCCATGGGCTTGCCGTCCGGCATGTGCTCTCCAACACCGATTTGTCCTTGGAATCGCCCGCATCTTTGTTGACAGTTGGCGCGGAGCGCAAGTAACTAACTGGTGCGTTACTTGCCGAATCACCCCCGGCGGAGGCCGGAACCGATTCGGCGGGGCGGCGCCAAGTATCGCGTAACGCCGGACCGCAAGGCCCGGACCAACCGGAGGAACGTCATGTCGTTCATCAAGAATTTCATCGAGGCCGAGACCGTCTCGCGCCGCAACTTCCTGCTGGCCGCCTCCTACGGCGTGTCCGGAGCCGCCGCCGCGCGGATGTTCGGGCCCGGACCCGCGGCCGCGGCCACCTACGCCAACCCGACCATCGCGTGGTCCTACCGCAACCGCACCAACCCCTACTGGAACGAGATCGCCTCCGGCGGCGAAGCCTTCGTGCGGTCCCTCGGCATGTCCAACGACGACCTCACCCACCTCATCAACGAGGGGTCGTCGGAGAAGTCGCTCGCCGACGTCAAGGCGCTCCTCGCCAAGACAGACGGCGCGCTCGCGCTCGCCATCGACACCAACGACGCCCCGAACGCGCGCCCGGTCGTCGAAGCCTGCGCCGGGGCCGGGGCCTACGTCTCCACCCTCTGGAACAAGACCGACGACCTGCATCCCTGGGACTTCGGCGACAACTACGTCAGCCACATGACCTGGTCAGACGAGGGGCCGGCCGAACAGACCGCGCGCATCCTGCTGGAGGCCATGGGCGGCAAGGGCGGCGTCGTCCATCTGGGCGGCATCGCCTCGAACAACCCCGCCATCGAGCGGCTCAACGGTCTGAAGAACGCCCTCGTGGACTACCCGGACGTGGAACTGCTGGACGCCCAGCCCGCCGACTGGGACACCCAGAAGGCGAACCGGATCATGTCCTCCTTCATCACCCGCTACGGCGACGAGATCACCGGGGTCCACTGCGCCAACGACACCATCGGCTACGGCGTCCTCGAAGCGCTGCGGGCCGAGGGCATGGACGTCCCCATCGTCACCTACGACGGCAACCCGCAGGCCGTGGACCTCGTGCGCGAAGGCAGGATCCTCGCAACGGTGTTCACCAACCCGCACTGGGGGGGAGGCATCACCGCCGCGCTGGCCTACCACGCCGCCATCGGCACCTTCAAACCCTCCCGGGAACCCCGCGCCCACCGCGAATTCTACGGCCCGACCATCATGGTCACGCCCCGCGACGCCGCGGAATTCAAGGCGAACTACCTCGACGACGTTCCGACCTACGACTGGAACGACTTTTGGGGCCCGACCAACGGCCAGATCATGTACAAGTAAGGCCGATCCCGCCCCGGGCCCGGCCCGGGGCGGAGCCGGAACCGCGGACGCGGAACCGGAGGGAATTGAACGGAGCGGCTCGCGCGGCCGCCCCGCCAGGTGTGTGGAACCGAAAGTGGAATCAGGATGACGGAATTCACGACGGTGACCGCGCCGCGCCTCCCGTCCCGGGAGCGGATCGTCAAATGGGCGCCGCTGCTGGTGCTCGCCTTCCTGATTCTGCTCTTCCCCGTGTTCGAATGGCTGGAGGATTTCCGCGGGGGCGAGGACCACTTCTACCTGCTCGACAGCCGCTTCTTCTCGATCCGCAACGCCGCCCGGGTCGCGATCGCCGCCACGCCAGCGCTGATGGTCGCCCTCGGCGTGACCTTCATCATCATCATGGGATCCATCGACCTCTCCATGGAGGGCACCGTCTCGGTCACCGCCGTTGTGTTCGCGTTCGCCTTCCTCGCCATGGGCGGCACGCTCGCCGGCCACGCCTGGCTCGCCATCCCGCTCGCCCTCCTGGTCGGCGCGGCCATCGGCTTCGTGAACGGCGTCGTCCACGTCAAACTCCGCATACCGTCCTTCATGGCCTCCCTGGCCATGGGCTTCGTCGGCACCGGACTCGCGTTGCTGGTGACCGGCGGCGACCGGGTGCGCGTCGAGGACGAATGGTTCCGGTCGCTGCTCACCGTCCGCTGGTTCTCGTTTCCCGTCATGTGCTACGTGGCCCTCCTCGCGCTGCTCGCCGCGTGGTTCATCCAATCGCGCACGATCCTCGGCCGCAATTTCTACGCCATCGGCGGCGGAGAGGATCTGGCCAAGGCAAGCGGCCTGAACGTCGAGCGGGTGCGGATCATGGGCTTCACCCTCGCCGGCGTGTTCTTCGCCCTCGGCGCGCTCATGGCCGTCGGACGGATCGGAATCGCCGAAACCGTGACCGGCAAGGACTTCATGTTCATCTCGATCACCGCCGTCGTGGTCGGCGGAACCGCCCTGTGGGGCGGAATCGGAGGCGTCTGGAACACCCTCGTCGGCGTCCTCATCGTCAACGTCATCAACAACGGCATGGTCGTCATCGGACTGCCCAGCTTCCTGCAGGACGGCGTGCTCGGACTGCTCGTCATCGTCGCCGTGGTTCTCTCCACCAACCGCAAATCCATAAGCTTCGTGAAGTAGGATCCATGTACGCGCTCGAGAAGGTCGACAAGCGTTTCCCCGGCGTCCACGCGCTCAAGGCGGTCGACTTCCACGTCAACCGCGGCGAGATCGTCGGACTGGTCGGCGAGAACGGCGCCGGCAAATCCACGCTGATGAAGGTCATCTACGGGGCCCATCAGCCCGACGGCGGCCGGATCGCCATCGACGGAAGGGCGGTGCGGTTCCAGAACCCGCGCCAGGCGATGGACCACGGCATCGGCATGGTGTTCCAGGAGCAGTCCCTGATCGCCAACCTCACGGTGATGGAGAACATCTTCCTGGGCTTCGAGCGCCAATTCACCGCCTACGGCGTGATCGACTGGCGCGCCATGGCCGCCGCGGCCCGGACGGAACTCGCCAAGGTCCGGCTCGACATCGACCCGGCGACTATCACCTCCCGGCTCTCCTTCGCCCAGAGGCAGCTGGTCGAACTCGCCAAGGTCCTGACCATCGAGGGGCGGGTGGACGGCGACCTGGTCATCCTCCTCGACGAACCCACCTCCGTTCTGGCGCGCGCCGAGGTCGAACTCCTGTTCGGGATCGTCCGCGACCTGACCAAGCGGGCCTCCTTCATCTTCGTCAGCCACCGCATGGACGAGGTGCTCGAACTCTCCGACCGGATCTACGTGATGAAGGACGGGGCGGTGGTGGACGTGGTCGACCGCGCCGACGCCGACGCGGACGCGATCCAGCACAAGATGGTCGGCCGCGAGGTGGACAAGGAATACTACCGCGAGCAGAAGCAGAAACCCCACGGCGGCGAAGTCCTGGCGTCGTTCGAGGGCGTGAGCCTCGAGGGCGCGTTCGAGGACATCTCCTTCGAGCTGCGCGCCGGCGAGGTGCTCTGCCTCGTTGGAACCGAGGGATCGGGCCGCGAAGCCATCCTGCGCGCGCTCTACGGACTCCGGCGTCCCACCTCGGGAACCGTCACCGTGAAGGGCCGGCCCGTGACCCGCTTCACCGCCCGCGACGGGGTCGGGCGCGGGATCGGCTACCTGCCCCGGGAGCGCAAGGTCGAAGGCATCGTGGCCGGAATGAACGTCCACGAAAACATGACCCTCGCCCAGCTTCCAAAATACTCCGTCGGAGGCGTGCTGCGCGTGGCCGCGGAGCGGCGGATGGCGCGGGATTGGATCGACCGGCTCGGAATCAAGACGCCCTCCGAGCGGACGGATTGCGCGGGGCTGTCCGGAGGCAATCAGCAGAAGGTCGTCCTCGCGAAGTGGCGCTCGGGGGGATCCGACATCTTCCTTCTGGACCACCCCACCCGGGGACTCGACATCGGCGCCAAGGAGGACGTCTACGAGATGATCCGCGAAATGTCCGACGCCGGAGCGGGCATCCTGCTGGTGGCCGACACCCTCGAGGAGGCCATCGGACTCGGCCACACGATCCTCGTGATCAAGGACGGCCGGTTCCGGAAACGATTCGACGGGACGCCTGGGCGCAAGCCCTCGCTCTACGATCTCCTCCACCACATGATCTGAGGCCGCGATGTTCGAACGCCTGAAGCCGCATTTTCCCTGGATCACCCTGTTCGCGCTGGCGGGGATCGTCGGCGCGGCCAATCCAAGTTTCTTCAACCCGGGCGGCCTCGCGCTGCTCGTGTCCGATATCGTGCCGCTGTTCATCATGGCTCTCGGGATGACCTTCGCGATCTACATCGGCGGAATCGATCTGTCGGTGCAGCAGATCGCCAACATGGTCACGGTGATCGCCACGGTGTTCCTGGCGCCCCTCGGAATCGGCGTGGCGGTGGTGGCCATCGCCGCCGGCCTCGCGTTCGGCGCTGCGGCCGGCTTCGTGACCAGCCGGATGTACGTGCCCTCCTTCGTCTCGACCCTGGCGTTGGGCTTCGTGGCCCTGTCCATCGCCAAATGGCTGTCCGGGCAGCGCGCCCTCTCCATGGACGCCGCCATGCGCGAAGAAAGCTTCGCGTGGATGTTCGGCGTCACCGCGGGCGTTCCGCACGAAATGGTCATCGCGGCCGCGCTTCTGGCCTTCGCCTGGTTCCTGCAGAGCCGCACCCGTTTCGGACGGGCCCTCAAGGCGGTGGGCGCGGGGGAGTTGGCGGCGGTGGCGTCGGGCATCGGCGTCGACCGGGTCAAGATCGCGGCCTTCGCGATTTCCGGCGCGTTCGCCGCCATCGCGGGGCTGATGTTCTCGGTGAAGCTCTCCGGCGGCGACGCGAACCTCGCCAACGGATTCCTTCTTCTCGCCATCGTCGCGGTGCTGGTCGGCGGCACGCCCCTGACGGGCGGCGTCGGCGGGGTTCTGAACACCGCCGTCGGAACGCTCATCGTGATGGTGATCCGTGCGGCCATGGTCTACTTGGAAATCGACGCGACCCAGCAGCAGATGGTGTTCGGCCTCGTCCTGATCGCTGCCATCGCGCTCACCATCGACCGGTCCAAACTCCGGGGCGTGGTCAAATGAGGGTCGCCGCCCCATTCGAATCCGGACGGTCGGAATCGCATGGCTCGGCGAGGACGGCCGGGATCCCGCGACCGAAGGCGACCCACCTCGCGTCGGCCACCGCCGCCGCGCCACACGTCGGACGTTCCGAAATTCCGGGAGTGGTCGGATGAGGACGGACGCCCCACCCAATCCAGCGCGGCCCGTTCCGCCCGCGTCCGCGGAAACCGGTTCGATTGCGGATGGTCCTCCGCGTCGCGGGGGCGACCGCCGCCACGCCCGACGTCGGACGGCGCGAATACTTTTGAGCGTTCGCTTGAGGGAGGACGCCCCACCCGGACCCGGGCGTCACGGTCCGCGCGCGGCCGCGGAAGCCGCCCCGGCCGGGACGCGGATGGCCCTTCGCTCCGCGTGGGCCGGCGCCGCATGTCGCGAATGCTTGGGAGTCGTCGAATGAAGGCCGCCGTCCTCGTCGAACCCGGGCGATTCGAATTGCGCGAGACCGCCAGGCCCGATCCCGGTCCCGGCGAGGTTATGATCAAGGTCGACCGCGCGGGGATTTGCGGAACCGACATCCACATCTTCAACGGCCGCTACGCCGCCGAAAACCTGCCGATGATTCCCGGGCACGAGGTCACGGGACGCGTGGACGGATGGGGGGCCGGAGTGACGGGCTTCTCCGAAGGCCGGAGGGTGGTGCTCGATCCCAACATCGGCTGCGGCCTGTGTTATTGGTGCCTGAGGAACGAAATCCTGAACTGCCCGGACATGCGGCAGATCGGGATCACGATGGACGGCGGGTTCGCCGAATACGTCGCCGCGCCGGCGCGGCTGGTCATCCCCGCCCCGGACGAGACGCCCGCCGAAACGCTCGTTCTTGCCGAACCCCTCGCCTGCGTCGTGCGCGCCGCGCGGAAGGCGCGGGCGACCTTCGGGCAATCGGTGGCGATCATCGGCGCCGGACCGATCGGCAACCTGCACGCGCAATTGATGCGGACCATCGGGGCGGCGCCGATAATCGTCTCGGACATCGGCGCGGACCGCCGCGACAAGGCCCTCGCCTGCGGCGCCGACATCGCCGCTTCGCCGGAGGAGTTGCCGGAGGCCGTATTCCGGGCCACGGACGGGCGCGGCGCGGATATCGTGATCGAAAGCGTGGGGCGGCCGGAGCTATACGCCCAGGCGCTCGGACTCATGCGCAAGGGCGGGCATCTCGCGGTGTTCGGCCTCGCCGACGCCGGCGAATCCCTGAACATCGATATCCTCCGGACCATCCTTGAGGAGAATTCGCTCAAGGGATCGGTGGCGGGGATGGGTCCGGACATGCGCGACGCGCTCACCCTTCTCGTCCACGGCCGCGTCGACGCGTCGCCCTTCACCGGGGCGGACTATCCGCTCTCGGACATCCAGGACGCGTTCGACAGCCTGCCCGGCCGGCCAGGCGACCTCAAAACCCAAATCGTGATGTAGGAGCTCGACGATGAACACCGAAGTCCACACCTCCAGGCCCCAGGGCATGATTCCGAACAGCCGCTTCCCGCTGCTGATCCACCGCGGCGGGGTTCCCGGCGGCGGGGCCGACGCCATCAAGGAGCGCTTCCGAAAGAACGGCTGGGGCAACAATTGGGAGTATCCTGGCATCTACGAATACGCCCACTTCCATTCGACCTCGCACGAGTGCCTGGGCTGCGCCTCGGGCTGGATGGAATTCGACCTGTCGGTCGGCGAAGGTGGTTGGACAAGGGTCCGGGTCGACGCCGGCGACGTTATCGTTATGCCCGCCGGGGTGAGCCACGAGATGGTCGGGCGCTCCGACGACATCCTGATGTGCGGCGGCTACGCGGGCGGCCGCGACTGGGACAACATCCAGGAGGCCTTCCTGACGAAGGAGCTTTACTACGCCGCCTGCAAGAACATCATGAGCCTGCCGATTCCGGAGCTCGATCCGGTGACGGGAGGGATCATGCGCGAATGGCACGACGCCCCCTCGTCGGTGGACGGCGGCTGGAATGATTGGCGCGATGGTCTCGACGCGTCGGGCTGACCCCGAGCCGGGCCGAAGCCGATCGCGACCGGCGCGGAAGGGGCTTCGGGCCGGAGCCAGGGACGATCCGGATGGGAGGCGGATGCGCGGAGATTCCGTGCCCCTGCCAACGGCTCACGGAGTGTCAGTGACGGTGGGCCTCGATTCAATACCCGGCCCAAAGATTATTGCGGGGCTCGCCAATTTTCGGCGCCCCTTGTAATACACCCACTGGAGCGGAATTCCGTTCCGGCCAAACCGAAACGAAACGGAGAGCGAAATGAAATGCACCATCCGCACCGCGGCCCAGGCCGCCGTACTCGCGCTGCTGGCGGCAGGCCATAATCCGGCGGAAGCCCAGTCCCAGACCACTGCGACCGGGATCAATTGGCCCGCGGAGATTCTGCTGTGCGCCGAGCGCGGACAGAATATGCAGAGCCTCGTGAGGTCTCGGCACCGCAATCGATCGATCACGCAAGAAATTCAGCGGATTGAAGAAAAATTCTCCGACGATCCCGACGAGCGGCAAATTCGATTGCAACTCGTTGAAATCGCATGGAATCTAAACCGCATCGAGAATTCGTCGTCCGCGAAAGAGAATGCTCGGATCATGAACAACGTGACCCGCTGGAATTGCTTTGACGACCTGGTTCGCAGTGCACGAGAAGAGGCATTTCCATAAAATTGATCAAATGCTCCCTGTGGCCTGTTGGGCCGAGAATGCGTTTACCAGGAGGAGCGCAAGCTCGGAATTGATTCCGACGGCGAAACCGCTCTGGTAAATCCACCGGGCATCAAGCGAGGAACAAAGAACGATGATGGAATCGGGATTCGAATTCGTGATCGTCGGTGGCGGCTCGTCCGGATGCGTCCTGGCGAATCGGCTGAGCGAGGATCCGGCGGTGAGGGTTCTGCTGCTGGAGGCCGGGGGACGGGACAACCATCCCCTGATCCACATGCCCGTCGGCTTCGCGCGGATGACCACCGGTCCGCACACCTGGGGCTTCAAGACCACGCCACAGAAGCACGCCGACAACCGCGAAATCCCCTACGCACAGGCCCGGGTGATCGGTGGCGGTTCGTCGATCAACGCCGAGGTGTTCACCCGCGGCCATCC
>JANQKA010000099.1 GCA_028281405.1 Hasllibacter sp.
GGGGGAAATCGGCTCGGCGATCCGCCCCGCCGCGGAGAGCAACCACGACCGCGGATGGAATCGATCGCCCTTTACACGCCGAACCGCGCTTCAATGCAATCCGCCCGGTCGGCCTCACCGCCGGGACGGCCCGCCAAACCCGCTCCCGAATTTCAGCGGCCTTCGAATTCCGGTTTGCGCTTTTCCTTGAACGCGACGACGCCCTCGCGGAAGTCCCGGGTTCTGCCGCAATTTCCTTGAATCTTGGCTTCGAGTTCCAGCTGGGCGTCCAGCGTGTTGGAGAAGGTCTCCCTCATCGCCCGCTTGATGCCGCGGTAGCTTTCGGTGGGACCCGAGGCGAGATGCAGGGCGCGGTTCCACCAGCTTTCGCGGAATTCCGTGTCCGGCACCGCCTCCCAAATCATGCCCCATTCGGCGGCCTGCGCGGCCGAAATCCGTTCCGCGAAAAACGCCGCCCCCATGGCCCGGGCGAACCCGATCTGGCGCGGCAACCAGTAGGTGCCGCCCGCGTCGGGGATCAGGCCGATCCGGCTGAACGCCTGCAGGAAATTGGCCGATTCGGAGGCGATGACGATGTCGGATGCCAGCGCGAGATTCGCCCCGGCCCCGGCCGCCGCCCCGTTGACCGCCGAGATCGTGGGCGCCCGGCAATCGAAAATCGCCCGCAGCATCGGCTCGTATTCGTCGCGGAGGGTGCGTTCGAGATCGATGTCGTCCATGTCCGAGCGGTCGCCGAGATCCTGTCCCGAGCAGAAGGCGCGGCCCTCGCCGGTGAGCACCACGCACCGCGCCACCTTGCCGCCCTCGTTCACGGCGTGCGTGATTTCGGCGCGCATCTGCGTGTTCAGCGCGTTCATCACCTCCGGCCTGTCCATCGTGACGACCTGAACGTCATCGACAAGCCGAACCTTGATGGTCTCGTATTTCATGGCGGGACTCCTGATGATTCGCCGGGCGTCATCCCCGCGCGTCCGACCACGAGGCTAGGGCCTGCGGGCTTTGGATTCCAGCGGTTCGGCGGGAAAATTTGATTTTTTTTGAGATTCATAAACGCCTTGTCACATGATTCACATCCAAAACAAACAGGTCACCATGAGCACGACCCGACACAAGCTCACGAATCACGCTTGGCATGGGGCGAGCCCCTGTTCCCGGCAAGAAAGGAACAGCGGCGGGACGGCCGTGGACAACCGCCTGTTCCCTGGAGGCCGCCCCGTTGATCTTTCGCACCGGTTGCCCGTGACGGGATATTCCCGGGAGATTCAGGAAGTGGAACAGCGTCCACCGACGGTTCCGAAGGAAGATCAAGAAGGGATTTTCGTTCGTATTTTCAAGGAGTTATGCGGAGTCTCCTTCCGAGTGCGTGATGGTCGACGGACGTTCCACCCGACGCGCTCATGGACTTCGACTGGCTGCGCCTTCCGAGTGCGTGATTGCCGACGGACGTTCCACCGAGATGACCAATACGCCGGCGGAGCGGGAAAGGATCTCGGCCCATGGGGCATCGGTCGGTCCAGCGGAGGGTGGACCACAAATGCCGCCGATGGTGAATTCGTTCGGCAAGTTGAACGACCACGTGCCTCTCCCCGAACATGCGCGCGGGCCTGGACGGTCGATGCTCCGAGTAGGCATCCCGTTCGAAGCGTTCATCGCGGACAAGACGTGTGACGCCGACAGGCTGCCGGGGAAACTCGGCGAGCGGGATCCCAGGATGAAGGTGATGATACCCCGGATCCAACCGCGATTCACGGAAATCTACAATATCGAGAAGCACAAATTGCATCGACGAGGCGAGAATTTTTTCGGGAAGATCAAAAATGGGGATTCGCAAAGTGATGCGACGAGATACCACAAGAGCGAAAGCGGCTACTCGGCCCGCCGACTCCTCGCGGGATTCCGGAAGCATTGAATGGGTGTCAACATCCCCAAGTGATTTCATCACGCGGACCACATGGTTCGAAGTGCGTGCAGGAGAAGCGGGACGACATGCCGAAGACTCCGGGACCGGTTGTTCGGCGGTGATTTGGAGGGGTGCGGCGGCTCGCCATCACCACCAGGCTCAATCGGCGGCGGGGCGGGTTGATGCTTGCGCTTTGCCGCGCCCACGCGGAGTCCCCACATCGACATGCTCCCGCCTTCGCCGCCCCATTCGCCGCATCGCTGGGGCGACGAAAGCATCGGTCCGAACCCCGACGACACGACCGCTCCTCGCCGCCGAGGCACGTCGCCGAACGTGGAATCGCGGCCCAAATTCACGCATGATTCGCCGTCCCGCCACGCGGGCGGGTCGCGGTGCCGCGCGGTCTCACCCGCATCGCCGCGTTGCCCCGCCGAGGGAACGCGTGGTGGATGTTCGGATTCAGTTGTCCAACCGCGAGCGGGAAACGCGCTGGAACTTCGGATGACACGGCCCCGATTCGTTCCCTTTCGCGCCACCGCGCGCAGAGTCTTGCCGGGGCGGCCAGGGAAATGGAGACCCCATTTTTACCACATGTCGGCGTTGTGCGCAATCATACTTTATTTCAATAGGGTTCGCGCATTTTTGGGCGACAGAGGCCATGCTGCGTCCCTCGGGCATCCCGGTGACCTCGCGCTTCCGCGTTCCCTTGTTGGTCTCCGCGCGCCCGCTTTGGTCCGGTCTCTCCGGGCCCCAACCTCACAGATGGTGGAAGGTGTGTTCAGTGTTGATTCAAGTCAATTTGGGATTGCTTTCGCCGGGGATATTCGATTCCAGGAATCAACCCAGCGAAGAGAACCGCCGATGCCCAAACCCCACCCCCATGCGCTCAGGACGCGCTCGGTTGATCTTGTGCGCGACGGCCACACTCCCGCCAATGCCGCTTCGATGCTCCGCGTCTCGGAGTCGTTTGTCCGAAACATGTGCACCCTCTCCAAGCACGCCCCCTCGTTGTCCCCTTCCAAGGCGCGCGGCCATCGCCAGCGGTCCTTGAATCCGGAGCAGGAGGCGTGGACGCGCGGCCTCGCCGCCGAACAACCCGGCCTGACCGTGGATCAGGCGTTAGTCGAGTTTCGGGCGAAGTGGCCCAAGAAGTCGAGATCGAGCACCA
>JANQKA010000119.1 GCA_028281405.1 Hasllibacter sp.
CGCGGATCGGCGCGGACACGAAACCGGCGGGACCCGCCCCGGTGTCCGCGCACCGGGAACCGAAGCGGATTGTCCGGGGCGCGTGCAGCCGGCTCCGAATCTACCTCGGGGTTCCGAGCATCGGTCCAAGATCGTACCCCCGCGAGGCGGCGCGGGATATGATATCGCCGGCGTCCCTCCCCCGCCGCGCCTCGGCCAGGCCCCAAAGCGCGCAGGACCGGGTTCCGGTGCGGCAGTAGGCCAACACCTTGCCGTTGTCGCGGGCGGCGTCGCCCAACGCGTCGGCGAACGCCCGAATCAGTTCCGGCGACGGCCCTTCCCGCGACATTGGAATGTGGCGGGCGTCGATTCCGGCGGCGCGCGCCGCCTCCGCGATTTCCGCGAACCCGGGCTGGTCCGGTTCCTCGCCGTCCGGGCGGTTGCACAGCAGCATCGAGTAGCCCGCCTCCAGGAGCGCGGGAACGTCCCCGACGGCGATCTGGCCCGAGACCGCCATGTCGTCGTCAAGTTCGCGGATTTCCATTTGTCCTCCGTCAAAGTCCGTTCAGGGGAACCTTCAGCACCGGATTGCCTTCGGCGTCCGTGGGAACCCCGCCGGCCCGCATGTTCACCTGCAGCGCCGGGATTATCAACCGGGGCATGGACAGCCTCGCGTCCCGCTCCGTCCGGAACGCGACGAACTCCTCCCTCGTTTTGCCGCCTCCCACATGGATGTTGTGGGCCTTCTCCTCCCCCACCGTCGTTTCCCACGCGATCTCGCGGCCGCCCGGCCCGTAGTCGTGACACATGAACAGCCGCGTCTCTTCCGGAAGCGAGAGCACCTTCTGGATGGAGTCGTAGAGTTGGCCCGCGTCGCCGCCGGGAAAGTCGGCCCGGGCCGAGCCTCCGTCCGGCATGAACAGCGTGTCGCCGACGAAAGCGGTGTCGCCGATGACGTGGACCATGCAGGCCGGCGTGTGCCCCGGAGTGTGAATTGCGAAGGCTTCCATCCCGCCGACCGCGTAGGTGTCGCCGTCCTCGAAGAGGGCGTCGAACTGGGATCCGTCGCGCTGGAATTCGGTTCCTTCGTTGAACACTTTTCCGAAGGTTTCCTGCACCTCCATGATTCCGGCTCCGATGCCGATTTTGCCGCCCAGCTTCTCCTGGATGTATGGGGCCGCGGACAGGTGGTCGGCGTGGACGTGGGTTTCGATGATCCACTCCAGACGGAGGCCCCTCCCGCGGATGTGGGCGACGACCGCGTCGGCGTTGTCGTGGGTGATGCGCCCGGCCGCGTAGTCGATGTCCAGAACCGAATCGATCACGGCGCAGGAATCCGACCCGGGATCCTCGACGACGTAGCTGATGGTGTTGGTGGCCTCGTCGAAAAACCCTTGGACACGGGGCTTGACGGACAGGTTCACGGCGTTGGCGGTCATTGCGTCCTCCGGTTTCGGCGGACGGACCATACATCCCCGGCATCACATTCGGAAATGTGAATGTATCCGCTTTCCATCCGGCGGAATCGACGGGGCCGTCCCGGAAAGCAATCCCGCCGCGCGGGAGGCCGCCCGTCCTCCGATTCCAGCCGGTCAAACGCGCCTCCCCCAAACAATCACGGGCATGATTGCGGGAGCGCGCGGCACCCCCTCCGGCGGACCGCCGAATGACCATCCCGGAATCCGCCCGGGCCGACGCGGTCGAATCGCGGCCTTGATGACCGCGTCGTTCCCGGGTTCGCCTCCGCCATGGGCGCCGCCCGAACGTCGGGCGGAAGATCCCGCCCCCGACCAAGTCAGCTCTCCCGGAAACGGAAACACTCCACCCGCCCAGGGAAATCATCGCGTCCGCCACCAAGCGGCAATCCGGGAAATGGCCGGAGTCCGGCCATCGCCACCGGACGACAACCCGGACAAGCGGCCCCCGATCCGGCCATTGCCTCCGGGCGACGATCCCGGTAAGTGGCCTCCGGTCCGGCCATTGCCACCGGGCGACAACCCGGGTAAGAAGCCCGGGTCCGGTCATTGCCACCGGAAAACAACCCGAGCAAGGGGCCGGAAAACGGCG
>JANQKA010000135.1 GCA_028281405.1 Hasllibacter sp.
CCCATGCCCGCGGAGGTGACCGCCTGACGGTAGACATGGTCGGCGATGTCACCGGCCGCGAAAACCCCAGGAATGGAGGTGGCGGTGCTGTCGGGCTTCGTCACGACATAGCCGCCGTGACGCAACTCCAACGAGTCCTTCACCAATTCGTTCGAAGGCGCGTGGCCGATGGCGATGAACACGCCGGAGCAGTCGCGTTCGAAGGTCTCGCCAGTTCCGCTGTGACGCAGGCGGACCCCCGTCACGCCTTTGGGATCGTCCTTGCCCAGAACCTCGTCGAGGACATGGTGCCACGCCACCTCGATCTTTTCATGGTTGAGAAGGCGTTGCTGGAGGATTTTTTCGGCCCGGAGTTCGCCGCGGCGGTGCGCGAGGATTACCCGGGACGCGAAATTCGTCAAGAACAGCGCCTCCTCCACCGCGGTGTTGCCTCCCCCGATCACCACGACCTCCTTGCCGCGGTGGAAAAAGCCGTCGCAGGTCGCGCAGGCGGACACGCCGAATCCCTTGAAAGCCTCCTCGGACGGCAGCCCGAGCCATTTTGCCTGGGCGCCCGTGGCGAGGATGACGGTGTCGGCGGTGTAGACGGTTCCGCTTCCGCCGGCCGCCTTGAACGGGCGGTCGGACAGGTCGAGGCGGTCGATGTGGTCTCCGATGATTTCCGTGCCGACGGCCCGCGCGTGCGCTTCCATCGCGACCATGAGATCCGGTCCCTGCACCACGGATTGGCCCGGCCAGTTTTCGACCTCGGTGGTGATCGTCAGCTGGCCGCCGGGCTGAATTCCCTGAATAAGCAGGGGATCCAGCATCGCGCGGGAGGCGTAGACGGCGGCGGTGTAGCCCGCGGGGCCGGAACCGATGATGAGCACTTTCGTGTGGCGGGTCGTGGGCATGGAAGGCTCCGGTTGTTTGCGCGCGTGGTATACGGACGGCGATGGTCGAGTGGAACACCGGCGGGGCTCCGCGCCGAATCGTGCGCGGGGCGAATCCGCCGGATTCGGTTCCCGCTCGGCGAAACCCCGTCCGTTCGATCATCGGGGCGGCTTGGAACCGCGCCGGGGAGGCGGGGGAATCAGAGGCGGATCGCGGACATCAGGCGTCCGTAGTCGGCCTCGCCCCGATGTACGGCGCGGCGGTGGGAATAGAATGAATCCTCGTCGGCGTAGGTGCAGTGGCCGGTCCAGTGGGCGTCGCCGACGCCGGCTCGCCGGAGCCGTGAAAGGCCGTAGCCGGGCAGGTCGAACAGAAAACGGTCCCCTTCTCCGTTCGCGAAATGATGGACGCTTTCCGGATCCCCGTCGCGGAAGGCTTCGAAGAACTCAGGGCCGACCTCGTAGTTGCGCTGGCTGATCGATGGACCGATGACCGCGTTGATGTTTTCGCGGCGGGCGCCGAGATCCTCCATGGCTTCGACCGTCGCCTCGATGACGCCGCCGAGTGCGCCTTTCCATCCGGCGTGGGCGGCTCCGACGACTCCGGCGGCGGCGTCGGCGAACAGGATTGGCTGACAATCGGCGGTCAGGATCATGAGCGGCGGACCGGGGGTCGCGGTGACCATCGCGTCGGCCCTCGTCCTATCGACCGGCGCGACGTCCATGATCGCGACGTCGGCGGAGTGTGTCTGATGCACGGTTCGGAGGTCGCCCGGTTCGGCGTCCATCGCCTCCGCCAGTTTGGCCCGGTTCGCGGTCACTGTTTCCTTTCGGTCGGAAGATCCCAAGCCGCCGTTGAGCCCGGCGAACACGCCGGTGGATTCGCCGCCGCGGCGGGTGAAAAATCCGTGCCTGACCGGGGCCAGGGATCCGTGAGTGATGATTTCCAGATTCATTGAAAGAACCCCGGCGGCGGCGGCGCGTCCTTCGGGTGGATCGCGATCACCTTGAATAGACTTCCCATTTCGTCGGGATGGGTCAAGCGGCGATGCGCCGCGACATGGGAGGCGAGCGCGTCGCCTTCGATGTTCCTGGCGAGGATTCGCGCCCGCTCGGCGATGCCCAACCGTTCGAGGAATTCGCCCTGCGTGGTCATCGGAGTGACGGCGGCCCCTTCGGCGCGGGCGGCCCCGGCCGCGGCTTCGAAGTCGACGTGGGCGGTGAGGTCGGCTTCCCCCGGATTGGCGAGCGGGTCTTCGGCGCGGTGGGCGCGCGTGGCTTGGAGGGTGTCGCCGCGGGAACGCCAGTCACCGTAATCGATCAGGATGGCGGCGCCGCCGCGGTTGGCGACGCGGCGCGCGACGGCGCGGACGGCGGCTTCGGCCGGGGCGTTCGTTTCCACCATGTCGCCGGGCGCGGTGTCGGGCAATCTGTGATCGAGGAGAGCCACGGGTGCGGCCGGGCCGAGCGCGAACGCGAGGCAGTCCCCGCCGGACGCCACGACGCGTTCACGCCACCCGTCCGAATCGCGGACGAATTGCCGGATCGGGAGGGCGTCGAGGAATTCGTTCGCGGCGAAGAGAA
>JANQKA010000148.1 GCA_028281405.1 Hasllibacter sp.
GAGCAGTTCCGATGGCGCCCCGCTGGCCTCGGTGGCGCCATCCCCCTCCGACCAATCCGGCGCGGTGGACGAATCCATTCGACGCGTCCTCGAGGGAAATCAACGCGGCTTCGAATCCGTCGTCGTCGGACACGGAGACTTCGAACCCGCCGATTCCCGCGTCGAGCGGCGCGGCGTCATCCGCGTCGCGGACGGCGTCCCAATGTGCGCCCGCGTCCCCGTCCGATTCTCACGCCGTCCCGCCCGCGTTGGACAAACCGCCAAGCGCTTGGGCGCTCCCGATCGGGATGGACAGGATCGCCGCGCCGTCCGAACCGCAACCTGCCGAAGCGGCTGCGGCGGTCGTCCCGAGTGGTCCGGCCGTCCATCTGGACTTGGCTTCCCTTTCCAAAGCCACCCCGACATCGGTGTCTGGCGCGGTAGTGGCGATGGGGAAGCCGGACATCTATTCCTCCTGATTCGAGACATCGGTTTCTCCTGATTCGTGCCGTCGGGGTGACTTTTCGTTCCCAAGGGAAGGACGCATGGGGTTTCATCCTGAATTCTCGTGGGAACCCACGCGGGGCGGGACCACAGGGATCTTCGGGTTGAATGATGGCCGGTTCATTGCCTGGGGGGGACCCACGTGTGACGGGAACGGGGACCGACCCTCGGTGGAGCGGCGGCGTCGATAGGATCGGATCGGGAGGTCGCGGCACACCCGCCGCCGGGCATTGGAGGCCGCGGGATCTTAGCCAACCGATGATTGGATGGCGCTCGAGTCCTCCCTGCTCCATGCCCGCGAGCTCCGCCCAAAGGGACGCCGGGCCGCGGCGCGAAACCGATGGCCGGTTCCGGATGCGGCTCGATTCCCACTTCAACACGGCCCCGTTCAGACCGCGCGCGAATCGCAACCGCGGGAATTCTAATGCCGCGCGCCGTTCCGCGGCATGGCGCGCGGCGGCGGCAACCGGACGGAAGCCCGCTGTCACGGCCGGACGCGGGATCCGGCGAATACCTGCGCGGGCCTCCGGGACAGCGATTCCACTCGGCGGATGTCTATTGTTCGACAACGCCAGGGGAGCGCCGCCGCGGACGGACTCGCGGAGTCCGGACAGGATTGAAATTCCATCTTGACGGCCTTAGGCCCCCGGCGATACAAGCCTGGCGCCCATCTTCGCCTACGGTGCGCAACGGGGTTGACACCCGCTCGAACCTGCGTGACGGTCGGGGTACGCGCAACATGCGAAATGGCAAACAGGAGTGGAAACATGACGCAGACCACTTGGCTTTCCGATCCGATCGGGCGGATCAAGAATATTTCACTGGCCCCCTCCGCCAAGAACACGCTCCAACCCATGTACGAGGCTCTGATGAACTCGATCCATGCGGTCGAGGAACGGTTCGGCAGGAACGGGATATCGTCCGGGATCATCGACATCAAGATGACCGAAAACGGGGAGCGTTCGTACACCGGTTTTGTCGTCAGCGACAACGGTATCGGTCTCAACCCCGACAACATGACATCTTTCCGCAAATCCGACACCATGAAGAAAGCGAAACTTGGCGGGAAGGGCGTCGGGCGGCTGCTTTGGTTGAAGGTCGCGGACAAAATTTCCGTTGACAGCCGGTATCACACCGACCAAGGTGTGAGCAAAATCGCCTTCGATTTCGCGGCGGACCCGCAAGAGCCCATTTCAAACTTCAGTGAAGGACCAGATGAAGGAGGTGTCGGCACCACGGTCCACCTGACCCCATTGAATCCCGAGTATGCCCGCCACATCCCCGTCAAACTGGAAACCATCGCCGACAGAACGGTGGGACATTTCATCAACTACTTCGTGAACATAGACTGTCCGAAGATCACGCTGTCCGACTCGAAGGACAGCATTGTTCTATCCGACAAATTTACCGAAGACGTCGTAAGGAAGAAAAAATATCATATATCAGTATCCATCAACGATCAAGATCAAAAATTGTCACTCAATTGCTTTTTGGTTCCGAAGAAATATTCGGATGGCGAGAGCGGAACTAGCGGCATGTTTTT
>JANQKA010000177.1 GCA_028281405.1 Hasllibacter sp.
AATTCCGCCGCCAATTCGAAAGGCGGAGACATCCATCGGTGGTTCGGTTGGGCGGCAGCCGGTTCCGCAACGATGGAGACGGCGGCGGTTGGCCAAGGCGGGTTTGGCGAAACGCTCGCCGGGAATGCGTCCAGACGGGGATGCGGACCCGACCCGCTCCTTCACGGTGATTTGGAATGTCCTACGCCGTTCCGGCCATGGTCGTGGTCACCCGCGTCTCACGGTGGACGGCTCCGCGGCCCGGCCGTCGATTCGGAGCCCGGTCGGTGATTCGGAACGGGCCCGATGCCTTTGGCGATTCGGCGTGCCGGTCGCCGTGCCGGCCCCGGCAGGACCGGTCTGGTGGCCGGCCCCCTTGAATCGGCCGCGATGATCGCGGACCGCGGGGTGCCGGTGTGGGACGCCGACTCGGCGGAGCGCCGGGCGTATCGCGCGGGAGGCCGGGAAAATTTCCGGCGACGATTCGATACGGCTCAATTCCTTCCCTTCGATTATTCGGAGTGAAGCAAGCCGCACATTCCATGGTTTGGACCACCGCGGATGGTCCGATGTCCGGTCTCCGCGAACCGACCGACCCGGCGGACCTGATCGATCGTTCCGGATTCCCCCGCGGAAACTTCGGCGCGGGCGGCGATTCGCCGAGCGCCCAACCGGGCGGCTATTTCGAACCTAGGCGCGACCCGCGGGAGCCGGGGATCCAGGACTCCCGCCCCGTTCCGGGTCGAACGATCCCCGGGAACGTCGCGGGCGGGGACGATCCGGCCACAAGACCGCTTCGCCGGGCGAATCGGCATACAAGCGCAATTCATTGATGCGAGGACGAATTCATCCCTCCGCCGTCCCGGCTTTCCCCGGGCGCGCCCGGATCGGGGTCCAAATTCACCAGCCAAACGAACCCGCGCCGCCGAACGGATTCGGCAGGTGACGCCCCGCCGGGCGGCGTCGGGAAACAATGCCGAATCGACGTCACCGGGCAACCATTCCGAACCGCCGACTGGTCCGAATGGGCATCGGGATCCCATCGATTCGGCACTCCGCCGAGGAGAATCCCCGATGGGACGCACGCGACAAACACGCGTCGTGTCAAATGTTTGACGCGATGTCCGCGCGGGTCATCAATCCGGTGGCTCGGTGGAGATCCAGCGGCTTCGATGGAAGCGGATACAGGCCGCGTCCCTCTCCACACGAATCAATGATTCCGCGGATCATCCGGCGAACACGGAAATGCCGGGATCGAAACCGCAGCCGCTCCATCCGACGCGTACGGTCCCGGGGTGCCGAAGCCCGTCCGTGGATCGAAGATCCCGTCCACGCCCGCCTCGGAATTTCCCGACCCGGCCTCCAACTCACCAAAGCGCGTCGGCGCCGAGTTTTTTGACGAATTTGGAATGAGCTTCCGCCTCCGCATCGGTGATCCGGGGCGGCAAGGGCTCCGGCCGCGGTTTCGGCCGCCACGAGGAGTCGGCCCCGGCTCCCGCCGATCCCCGCGAATCGGCCGCCAATCCGAAGTCCGGCTGGCGGCCGCCGATCAGTTCCAGATAAACCTCCGCCAGAATCTCCGAATCGAGCAGCGCGCCGTGGAGCGTTCTCGCGGAATTATCGATGCCGAAGCGTCTGCAAAGGGCGTCCAGGGACGCCGGGGATCCCGGAAATTTCCTCCGGGCGAGCGCGACCGTGTCGACCGCCCGGGACATGGGAATCGGGGGCCGTTTCCGCCAGCCGAGTTCGGCGTTGAGGAATTTCAAATCGAACTCGGCGTTGTGAATCACCAGTTTGGAATCGCCGATAAAGAACAGGAAATCGTCCACGATCTCGGCGAATTTCGGATGATCGCGCAGGAATTCCTCTGAAAGGCCGTGCACCCTGAAGGCCTCCTCCGGCATGTCGCGCTCCGGATTGACGTATTGGTGGTAGTGCTTGCCGGTCGGAACGTGGTTCACGAGCTCCACGCATCCGATCTCGACGATCCGATCCCCCTTGTCGGGTTCGAAGCCCGTCGTCTCGGTGTCCATCACGATTTCGCGCATCGGATTCCACTTCCGTTCGAGGCCGCGGCGCTCCGCCCAGCCAAATGGTGAAATAGTGAAAGTCGGCCGCTCAGCGGCCCGCGGTCAGCTTGAGATAAACCTCGGACAGGATTTCGGCGTCCAGCAGCGCGCCGTGAAGAACCCGCCCCGAATTGTCGATTCCGAAGCGTCGGCAGAGGTCATCGAGTTTCGCCGGGGAACCCGGAAACTTTCGGCGAGCCATCGCGACCGTGTCGGTCACGCGGGACATCCGAATCTGTGCGAAGCCGAGCCGGCGGAGCTCGGCGTTCAGAAAACCCATGTCGAAAGGGGCGTTGTGAATCACCAGTTTCGCATCGCCGATGAAGGCCAGGAATTCGTCCACGATCTCCGCGAACGTCGGATAGCCGCGCAGGAATTCCTCCGACAGGCCGTGCACCCGCATGGCGCCCCAAGGCACGTCGCGTTCGGGATTGACGTATTGATGATAATGCCAACCGCTCGGCACTCGGTCGCGCAATTCCACGCAACCTATCTCGACGATCCGGTCTCCACTGTTCGAACCGAATCCCGTTGTTTCCGTGTCCAAAACGATTTCACGGAGCATGTCCCAATTCCTCCAGTATCCCGTCCACCCGGTTCCGCGCCTCCTCCGGGCTGGTCGTCTCGATCACCCAGTCGGCCCGGCGGCGTTTTTCGCTATCCGGCATTTGCCTGGCGAGAATCAACTCAAAATCCTCCCCGGTCATGGACCCTCGTTCCAGAACCCGCCGCCTCTGCGCCTCCGCCGGAGCGCTCGCGACGACGATCCCGTCGTAACCGGTTTCCGCCCCCGTCTCGAACAGCAGCGGAATCTCGTAGACCAGCAATGTTTCACCCGCCGCGGCGCGTTCCCGCGTGAATTCCTCCCGATCCTCCGCCACGAGGGGATGAACGATGGCCTCGATCTTGGACAAAAGTGAGCTGTCCTCCGAGATCGCCTCCCTCAAGATATCCTTGTTGATTCCGCCATCCCGGACGGCTTCCGGAACGAGGCGCGACACCGGACCCACCGCCGGGCCGCCCGCGCGATACGCCCGTCGCACCGCCGCGTCGGCGTCCCACACCGACACTCCGCGTTCGGCGAACATCTCGGCGGTGGTCGATTTCCCCATTCCGATGGAACCCGTGAGGGCGATTCGCGTCACCACCCGGCCAGCACCGCGTTTCTCAGATCGTCATCCACATCCGGACGGTGGCCGAACCAACGCTCGAACCCCGGCAGCGCCTGGTACAGCAGCATGCCGAGGCCATCCACGACCCGGCAGCCGCGGGAACGCGCCCGCTTGAGCAATTCGGTCTCGACCGGCGCGTAGACAATGTCGTTCACGACCGCCGATTCGGGCAATTCGTCGAGGGACAATTTCAACGGACCCTTTCCCACCATGCCGAGCGAGGTCGTGTTGATCACGGTTTTCGCGCCCTCCATCATGACACCGGCCTGCGTCCAATCCCAAACGGTGACGCGGATTCCGAAATCCGATTTCAATCGTTCCGCCCGCGCGCGCGTCCGGTTGGCGATTCTGACTTCCGGGGCTCCCGCCTCGAGCAGGGTGCTGACGACGGCCCGCGCGGCGCCGCCGGCGCCGAGAACCGCGGACGGGCCATCCACGGCCGTCCATTCGGGCTCCGCGTTGCGAATGTTCTCGATGAACCCGTAGCCATCCGTGTTGTCCGCGTGAATCCGGCCATCCGCGCGGAAGATCAGGGTGTTGGCCGCTCCGATGATCGCCGCCCGGTCGGTCGCGAGGTCCGCGATTCCGAGAACCTCCTCCTTGAAGGGAACAGTCACGTTGACGCCCCTGAAACCGGCTTTCGGTAGGGCCTCGAGAACGGTTTTGAGATCCGAACGCTCCACATGCATCGGAACATAGTGTCCCGACAAATCCAAACGCCGCAGCCAGTAGTCGAAGAGCAACGGCGACTTGCTGTGGCTGATCGGGTTGCCGATCACGCCTGCCAGTGGGGGCGATTCCGTCATCGAACCTTGACTCCAAAACGCGTTCCCCTACCGATACCCCGGAATCCGGCGAAGGGGAAGGCGAATGCCGTCCGACCCCGATCCGGGAAATCTCCCAGGCTCCCCCCGCCAGGGAACAGTGGCTCGCCCCGCGCGCACCTATTCCGTGTGGACAACTCCATGGGAACGGCCCGGGGAACCTGTGGGGATTCCGGAGTTTTCCCGCAGGAAGGCGGAATTTCAGGGACCGGTCCACCCCCGGGGCATCTCCATCCAAGGATTCATCCCCAGAATCGACCCGGCCGCGAAACTGTGACCGGTTCAGGAACCACTCACAACCCCGCGGATTCATCCCCCAGGATCGTCCACAACAGGAAATCCGGATCCTCCAGCATGTTCAGCGGGACCGACGGATTTCCACACGCCCGCCCCCCGAATGAAGGCCCGGCGCGCGGACCAGGCCCCGGGTTGTGGAAATACAGTGAATTCACTGTTTCCACAGGCTCATCATCATCTTCAATTCTTAAATTATTTTGGTGTAGGAAGAAGTCGACATGACCGATTTTCCCTCCATCCTCCATCCTTGGATCAAGTCGTTTCACATCATGGCGGTGATCGCTTGGATGGCGGGGTTGTTCTATTTGCCCCGGCTGTTCGTCCATCACGTCGAGAGCGGGC
>JANQKA010000243.1 GCA_028281405.1 Hasllibacter sp.
TGATTTCCGCGCTCGTCAAATTGGAGATCGCCGCCGAAGACCGGACGATGGAGTGATGGATGAATGGAGAATCCTCCGCGTCCGCGTCCGGTGGGCGACGCGGCCTCGCGCCGGAAAGAGCCGACCGCGGCTTGGCCCGGAGGCCGGAATTGGGACGCTTGGTGGCGGTCGGAGCGCTGTGAACCTCCGCGCGCGCGCCGTGGCGCGCCGTCGGTTCCTCGCGGCAATTGCGCCGGCGAGGCCCGCGCGCGGGACCGGGCTCCGAAACGGCGGGGCCGATTGCCGGACGATGGAGAACCGGATGAAGGGATATTTCCACGTCATCTCGTCCATCGGTCGAGGTGACCGCGCGGCGGGAATCGCCGGCCGCGGATTGATGCGGAAGCCGGATTCGGGCGTCATGGCCTCTTGGGAAACGCGGCCAGTCGGCCGTTCCGCGCGGCAATCGTCGAGGAGCGAACCGCGCGTGGCGCGCAATGCCGGGACAACGCCGCCGAACGCCGGACGATGGGGGGCCGGATGAAGAGAAATTTCCTCGTAATCAAGTCCGACGAGCGCCGGGGCCGCGCGATGGGATTTGCGGGACACGGCTTGGTCCGGACGCCGAATTTGGACCGCTTGGCGGCGCGCGGAACGCGGATGGTCCGCGGTTTCACCTTGCCTTCGCGGCGGAGCGGCCTCCGCGTGGAGCGGGACTCAAGGACAACGCCGCCAAGGGCGGGAAGACGGAGCGCAGGATGAAAGGAAATTTCCTCGTAATCATGTCCGACGAGCATCAGGGCCGCGCGCTGGGATGCGCTGGCCACGGCTTGGTGCGGACGCCGAATTTGGACCGTCTTGCGGCGCGCGGAACGCGGTTCACCGACGCCTACACGCCGTCGCCGATCTGCGTTCCCGCGCGCGCGGCCTTCGCGGCGGGACGTCCGGTGCACGAAACGCGGCTCTGGGACAACGCCATGCCCTACGCGGGCGAGCCCAAGGGATGGGGCCACGCGCTGCAGGACGGCGGGGTTCCGGTGGAGAGCATCGGCAAACTGCATTACCGCCGCGACGAGGATCCGGCCGGATTCGACCGTGAACACATTCCGATGCAGGTCGCCGGCGGGACCGGGATGGTCTGGGCGTCGATTCGGGCGGAGGGCGAGCGCGTCTCGATGCCCGTCCGCATGCTCGGAGACCACATCGGCCCGGGCACCAGCAAATACACCGAGTACGATTCCGCCATAGTCGGGAGGACGGCCGAGTGGTTCGCGGATCGGCGGGCCTCCGCCGACGAGCGTCCATGGTGTCTGTACGTGGGCTTCGTCGCCCCGCATTTTCCCCTCGTCGTTCCGAGGGAGTTCTTCGACATGTATCCGCCGGAGTCGCTGCCGGAGGTCAAACTCCATCCGTCGGACGGCCACGCGAGGCACCCCTGGGTCGAAAAACAGACGTTCGTCACCGATTCCGAAAACCAGTTCCGGGATCCCGGGGAAAGGCTCGCCGCGATGTCCGCGTATTTCGGGCTGTGCTCATGGCTCGACCACAACGTGGGCCTGGTCCTCGACGCCCTCGAGGCCGAGGGATTCGGCCAAAACACCACCGTCGCCTACACTTCGGACCACGGCGACAACGTCGGCGCCAGGGGACTTTGGGGCAAATCCAACCTCTACCAGGAGAGTGTCCATGTTCCGCTGATCATCGCGGGGCCGGGCATCGCCGCGGGCGAATGCGGCACGCCGGTGGATCTGTTGGACCTCGCGGCGACGATTCCGGATCACTTCGGTCAGCCTTTCGGAGGCGCGGGCCGCCCGCTGACGCGGATCGCGGAGGAACCGGACGACCGGGACCGCCCCATCATCAGCCAATATCACGCCGTCGGGGCGGTTTCCGGGGCCTTCATGCTTCGCAAGGGGCGTTGGAAATTGAATCATTACGTCGGCTTCCCGCCGGAATTGTTCGATCTGGAGTCGGATCCCGAGGAATTGAACGACCTCGCGGACGATCCGGGGCACGTCGCGGCGTTGTCGGCAATGGAGGCGGAATTGCGGCGTCATCTCGACCCGGACGGGGTCAACGATATGGCGTTCCGCGATCAGGCGGCCATGGTCGAGAGATACGGCGGGCGCGGGGCGGCCTTGAAACTTGGCGCGCCCGCGGCGACGCCGCCCCCGGAGGTTCGACCGTGAAATTGACCGTGCTGGGATCGGGTTCCCCGGAAGCCTACGCGCGCCGGGCCTCCGCCGGTCACCTTCTCGAGGTGGCGGGCCGGAGGCTCCTGTTCGATTGCGGAGGCGGGGTGTTCGACCGGTTGCTTCGGGCGGGCTTCGGCCCGTCGGACATCGACGCGCTGTTCCTTTCCCACCTTCATTCCGACCACATGATGGACTACGCCCGGCTCGTTCACTCCCGCTGGGACGAAGGAGGTCCGCCCCTGCGCGTGTTCGGTCCCCCGCCGACCGCGGCGGTCACGGAAAAACTGTTCGGCCCGGACGGGGTGTTCGCCCACGACCTGACGGCGCGTTGCGAACTGCCGGGCAGCAAGGAGGTCTGGCTGGCGCGCGGCGGCTCCCTGCCCCGGCCGTGGCCAAAGCCGGATGTGACGGAAATCGCGCCCGGCTTCGCGATGGAGGAGAACGGCTGGCGCCTGTCGAGTTGCGAGGCGTTCCACGCGCAGCCGCATCTGGTCTGCATGGGGTTCCGGGTCGACGCGGACCGGGGGAGTTTCGCTTATTCGGGAGACGCGGGCATCACGGAGGAGATGGAGCGATTCGTCTCGGGCGCGGACCTGCTGCTCCACTGGTGCTACAGGACGTCGGATCGGGAGGATGTCTCCGAATTCATGCGCGCCGCGGCGCCGACCCCAGTGGAGATCGCCCGCATGGCGCGGCGGGCGGGGGTGGGACGCCTCGTCCTGAGTCATTTCCGCCAATACATGGACGGAGACGGCCGCCTCGAAGCCGCGCGCCGGGAATTGGCGGAAAATTTCGGACCGCGCGCCTCGGTGGCGGAGGATCTCGATTCCTTCGACATGGTTCCGTCCTGATTCCGCGTCCGCCATTCTCCGCGGACAATCGGATTCGACGGAATCCGCGGTTTGACGGCGCGCCGCGGGGGCCGTTATCGCCGATTCATCTTCGGGGATCGTGCTTGATCCGCGCGGATTCCGCATATTGACGGCGGCTCGCGGGATGGACGGAACTTCCGAGCGCCGAACATACCGTTGGAACAAGGGGACCCTCGGGGAATAGTCCGCCATCCCGGCGGAATTCGGTTCAGGGCTGTTAACCCCTGGCCGTGGTCATCCCGGCTGGTGTATGGCTGGTTTTTCCGCGCCACGCGACATAATGGCCATTCGTGGCCGCGCCGCGTTCATCCGCGGACCCCGGCGATCGGTCGGAATGGCCGCTGGAGTCAAATTTTCACGCCAACGAAATGGCGCGCGTACAATTTCAACGCCGGCGGGAATGTATCGATTACGGGAACGAATGCTTCAATGAATTCTTTCTTGAGTTCTTTATGCGGGACGTCCTCGACCATCATCTCCCGCGCGTTCGGCATATTGAACAGTGGTATGATGCTGTCCTCGGCGCATTGAGGCAAGACCATACAGATGCATGGATCCTCGTGCAGATTCAATCCAATATGCTTTCTTTTATTGGGTAGCGCGGTGTGATACAGCATCCAATACATTGGGCCGAAGGGATGCGTGAACATGAACAGATACGGGGCCGCTCCCGATGCTTTCTCATGTTCGAGCATCCCCAGTCCTCTCGGCACGCTAATCTGGTTGGTAAACCGGAATTCGTCCACTCCGGGCCACTTCGAGGTGAATTCATCCTTGTGCCAATCGTAGGACAGGGATACGTCGATGTCGGCCGATTCGCGGATCACCTTGGCGGCGTGAAGGAGGCATCTGACGTCGCCCATCCTTCCCTTCGCCCGTTCGATCATTTGGGAGGGGGTTCTTCCCTCCGCGTCGGATTCCGTGAAGAGAACGAAATCCGGAAGAGATTCCGGGGTTGACGGGAATCGTTGCTCGTGGCCTTCGTCCGTCGTGATCACGACTTCTCCCCGGGCGGAGTCGAAAGCGATCATTTTCCGCATTTCCGGGGGGAGCGACTCGATCAAGACCTCGTAGGTGCGCCTTTCGGGGGTCGGAACCCAAGCCCAGTTCCGCCTTCTTCCGCGATTCTTGGATTTCGGACTGATCGAGTCTCCTTGGGGCGCGGCGGGCGCGTGACTTTCGGTGGTTTCCTTCGGAACCCTACCCCTGTTCCGCCCGCTTCCGGTTTTTTGGGGTATCGGAATGATCAAGTCACTTTGGGTCTCGGCTGGCGGGCGCCTTTCGGTGGCGTTGTTTGGAACCCAACCCCCGTTCCGCCCGCTTCCGCGTTTTCTGGATTTAGGCATGTTCGACGCTCCTTGGGTCACGGTGTGCGCGGCGCGCGTTAGGGGATCGAATGATGTCGCCGGTTCGGATCACCCGGGGTGGAACCGGAATACAAGATGTGGAGGTCGGATTGTCAAGCTTCGGGGCCGCCACTCCTTCCGCGCCCGCATGCCGCGGGCGGTTCGAAGGTCGGGACCGGATTCAAGCCCGTGAGCGAGCGGTCGCCGCCCTCGGCCTTCGACCGCCCACGCATCCACGAATCCAGGTATCGCGAAAGCGTCGCGGTGGGACCATTCCGACTCCCTGCGTTGGCGGGATGGTTCCGCGGACCGTTCCGTCCTCGGTGACGGGCCCATCTTCAGGCGTCCTTGGGGATGTAGCCTCCCTCGATGTTTCGGGATCGCCGCCTGTCTCATGGCAGATCCGGACATGCGCGG
>JANQKA010000260.1 GCA_028281405.1 Hasllibacter sp.
CGTGAGCTTCAACAGCACGGGTCTCGGGGCCACCCTGACACTTCTGACCACGGGGCCCGAGGCTCCGATGCTGGAGATGCAAAAGGAAATCATCCGCGAAAAGGTGAACACCTGTTACGGGTACAACGCCATCTCCCGCATCCGCTTCACGCAGACGGGCCCGAAGGGGTTTTCGAACGGCAGGATTGTGTTCAACACCAAGCCCATGCCCAAGGCGCGGCCCGAGCCCGAGCCCGCGGTCGCGCTCGAGGCCGCGCTGGCGGCGGAGGGAGTGGAGGACGACGGGCTCAGGCGGGCATTGGAACTGCTCGGGCGCAACGTGCTCGGCAAAACCGCATCATCGAAAGGTTAGATCCATGAATCGCACCGCACTCTTCGGCGCCGCCGGAGCCTTGGCCATCGTCGTGGCGCTGGGCGTCATCTTCGGAGGCGGCTCCTCCGGATCGGACGACGCAGGCCTCGGGATCACCCTGTCCTCGGCCGAAGCGCAGGAAATCGACACGTCGTCCGTCGCCGAGATGACTCTCGGGGACCCCGACGCCCCCGTCGAGGTGATCGAGTACGCCTCGTTCACCTGCCCCCACTGCGCGAATTTCCACGCGGACGTCTTCGACCGGCTCAAGGCCGACTACATCGACACCGGCAAGATCCACTTCGTGCACCGCGAGGTCTACTTCGACCGCTACGGCCTGTGGGCCGGCATGGTCGCCCGCTGCGGGGGGGAAGCCCGCTACTTCGGCATCGCGGACCGGATCTACGCGACCCAGCAGGATTGGATCGCACGCGACAGCCCCGGAGACACCGCCGCCAACCTCCGGCGGATCGGGCGCGCCGCGGGCATGTCGAACGGGGAGATCGACGCCTGCCTCACCGACGACGGATTCGCCGAGGCCCTCGTGGCGGCCTACCAGCGGAACGCGCAGAGGGACGGCATCCGGTCCACACCGTCCTTCGTCATCGATGGAGAGTTATACTCCAACATGGGCTATCGGGAGTTCTCCGACATCCTGAACGAAAAGCTCGGCGAATGACGGCTCCGCTCGCCGGACTGAAGGTTCTCGAACTCGCGCGGATACTGGCGGGCCCGTGGGCCGGCCAGACCTTCGCCGACCTCGGGGCCGACGTGCTCAAGGTCGAGTCCCCGCGCGGCGACGACACCCGCGCCTGGGGGCCTCCGTTCGTGGAGAGGAACGGCGACCTGTCGGCGAGCTATTTCCACTCGTGCAACCGGGGCAAGCGGTCGACCGTCGTCGACTTCGCCACGCCGGAGGGCCGGGACGAGGTCAAGGCGCTGATCGCCGGGGCCGACGTGCTGATCGAGAATTTCAAGGTCGGCGGCCTCGCGAAATACGGCCTCGACTGGGACGGCGCGCGGAAGATCAATCCGCGCCTGATCTACTGTTCGATCACCGGCTTCGGGCAGACCGGCCCCTACGCTCACCGGGCCGGATACGACTACATCATCCAAGGCATGTCGGGGCTGATGAGCGTGACCGGCGACCTGTCCGGGCAGCCGCAGAAGGTCGGCGTCGCCGTGACGGACATATTCACGGGACTGTACGCCGTCATCGCGGCCCTGGCCGCACTGCGCCGGCGCGACGAGACCGGTCTGGGGCAGCATATTGACATGTCCCTGCTTGACACCGCCGTCGCCATCACCGCAAATCAGGGGATGAACTACCTGACCACAGGAACCGCGCCCGGGCGGGTGGGCAACGCGCACCAGAATCTGACGCCCTATCAGGTGTTCGACTGCTCCGATGGTTGGATCATCATCGCCACGGGCAACGATCCGCAGTGGCGGCGGCTCTGCGGGGTGCTCGGATGCGAAGACATGGTGGAGGATCCGCGGTTCCTGACAAACGCCGACAGAATCGGCAACAGGGACGAGATGACACGCCGCCTGACAGAGGGCACGCTGCGGTTCACGCGCGAGGATCTGCTGTCGGCCTGCGAGGCCGAGGGCATCCCCGCCGGGCCGATCAACGACTT
>JANQKA010000261.1 GCA_028281405.1 Hasllibacter sp.
CGGAAAATCGGGGAACCGAGACGAGATGTCTTCGAGCGTCTCTTGTGGCGGGGTTGCGAAAAATTGCATTCGATCCTCCGTATGCATTATGACATCGACGTGCGCCGACCCTGCATTGCAGAGATTCATGGATTTAGGTTCAATGGAAGTCACAATGGCTCACGGACTCTTCACGGTTTCGTGAGGATATAGAAACAATGTACATTGGGGATTCTTAGAGATTGTAAATCTTAACTATGCAAAATTCATCATGTCAAGCAATTTGTTAATAGGGCCTGACCCTAGGCAAGCTGGTCGAACTCGTGCTGCTTCCTGGCAAGGCGCACGAGCTGAAGGCGGTTGACGCGCTGATCGAAGGCGTCACGTTCGACGCGTTTATCGCGGACAAGGCATACGACGCGGACTGGCTGCTGGACAATCTCCGCGAGCGGAATCCGAGATGAAGATGGTGATACCGCCAGATCCAACCGCAAGACACGGGGGGACCACGATAATAAGATGTATGAAACGCGTCGCCTAGTCGAGAATTTCATCGGGAAAGCCAAGGAAAAAAGGGGATCGCGACGAGATTCGACAAGACTGATAGCGGTTACGCGGCACGCTGGTACCTCGTTGGAATGCCGGAAGCCTTGAAATGAATGTCCAAAGACCAAAGATGAGCATGTCAATGCCCCCCGAGTCCATCGCCGAAGTGGAAACTCCCCGAATACGGGCCCCGCCCAGTTCTCGCTCCCGGATTGGCTTTCGGGCGGCCGCCTAGCGCAGCGCCGCCATGAGCTCCCGCCCGATCAACATTCTCCGGATCTCGCTGGTGCCCGCGCCGATCTCCATCAATTTGGCGTCGCGGAACAGGCGGCTCGCCGGGCTGTCGGCCAGAAACCCGGACCCGCCCATCGCCTGAACCGCCTGGTGGGCCTGCTTCATCGCCTCCTCGGACGCGTAGAGGACGCAGGCCGCCGCGTCCCGGCGCGTGACCTCGCCGCGGTCGCAAGCCTTCGCCACCTCGTAGACATAGGCGCGGGAGGAATTCATCGCGGTATACATGTCGGCGATCTTGCCCTGCATCAGTTGGAATTCCCCGATCGGCCGGCCGAACTGGCGCCTCTCGGAGACGTATGGCATCACCTCGTCCATGCACGCCGCCATTATGCCAAGACCAATGCCGGCGAGAACCACGCGTTCGTAATCGAGGCCGCTCATGAGAACCCGCGCCCCGCCGCCCTCCTCTCCGAGGATGTTCTCATAGGGCACCTCCACGTCCTCGAAAATCAACTCCGCGGTGTTCGATCCCCGCATCCCGAGTTTGTCGAAGTGGGGAGAGGCGGAAAAGCCCGTCATGGATTTATCTATCAGAAACGCGGTGATGCCCTTGGATTCCGCCGCGGGATCGGTTTTTGCGTAGACCACGAGCGTATCGGCGTCGGGGCCGTTTGTGATCCAATACTTGGTCCCGTTGAGGATGAAACGATCGTTGCGCTTCTCCGCCCTCAATTTCATCGAAACGACATCGGACCCCGCCCCGGCCTCGGACATCGCGAGCGCGCCGACCCTCTCCCCGGAAATCAGTCCGGGAAGGAATTCGCGCTTCTGCTCCTCGGTTCCGTTCAACCGGATCTGATTCACGCAAAGGTTGGAGTGCGCGCCGTAGGACAAAGAGACGCTGGCGGAGGCGCGGGCCAATTCCTCCACGACGACGGTGTGGGCGAGATACCCCAGTCCGGCTCCGCCGAACTCCTCTTCGACCGTGATTCCGAGAATGCCGAGGATTCCCATTTCCCGCCACAACTCGGCCGGAAAAACGTTGTCCCTGTCGATCCGATCGGCCATCGGGGCCACCCGGTCCCTCGCCCAACGACGGACGGCGTCCCTCAACACCTCGATGTCTTCTCCGAGGTCGAACCGCATGCTGTGATCGAACATCGCGCGCTCCCTGTTTCCGCGGATTTGGCTATGTCATCCCGGCGCCGGGGTCAACGCGGCCGCCGGCCCGCGTTCAATGCCCTCCGCCCGCCCCGCCCCGGCAAACCTCCCTCAGTATGCGGCCGATCCGCGACGCGTCGTCGACGGTGAAAGTCAGCGGCAGGCGCAAGTCCAGAAGCGTCGAAAGGACGCGGTCGGTCCGCGGCAATTCCTGGGGGGGCGCATAGCGCCAACTCGCGTGCGTGGACGTGAATCCGCGCGGTTCCGGCGCTCCGAACCACTTCAATTCAATCCCACGCTCGGCGGCGCTGGCCACGACACCTTCGATTTCGGAGGCGGAACGGTCGGGGAGGCGGAACTGGAACGACGAGCCGACGAATTCCTCAGCTTCCGGGCGGTGGCTGAGGGCCACGCCGTTCGATCCCGCCAATTCCACCTCCACGGAGCGGTAAAGCGCGTTCCAACAGGAGACGTTCGCCGGAAGCCGCTCGATCTGCGGGCGCAGGATGGCGGCCCTCAGGTTGTCCATCCGTCCGGAAACGTTTGGCGTGATCCATTTCACGTCCTCGTAAGCTTCGGGCGGCGGCGCGGCGCGGTGGCGCGGATACATCATGTAGGATCCAGAGAGCAGCACCATCCGGGCCATCAGACCGGCGTCGTCGGTGACGATCAGTCCACCCTCTCCGGAATTGACGTGCTTGTAGGTCTGGGTCGAAAAACAGCCAGCGATCCCCCAGCGCCCCGACGGGACGCCGTTCCACGCGGCCCCCATGGTGTGGGCGCAGTCCTCGACCAAGGTGACCCCGATATCCCGGCAAAGACCGGCCAGCGCCTCCATGTCCGCGATGTGCCCCCGCATGTGGCTGAGCATGAGCACGCTTGAGCCGCTGGACCGGGCCCGTTTGGAGAGGTCGTCGGGATCGATCGTCAAATTCTCGGTCGTCTCCACGAATACGGGATCGGCGCCGACCGAGGCGATGGCACCGGGCACCGGGGCGAGCGTGAAGGCGTTGGTCAGCACCTTGTCGCCCGGGCCGACGCCGAGCGCCCTCAAAACGCACCCCATGGCGTAGCCGCCCGACGCAACGGCCAGGCAATAGGCGGATCCGACGGTGGCGGCGAACCCCTCCTCCAGCAGCGCGGTCTCGCAGACCTCGTCCCCGACCGTGTTGTAGCGGTGCAATCGCCCGTGGCGCAGAACCTCAAGCGCCGCCGCGACGCCCTCCTCCGGGATCGGTTCCTGCTGGGTGAAGCTTTTGTCGAAGGTTTCCATGCCGTCGCCGAAGTCCATGCGGGGTGTCGCGATTCTTCTTTGCCCGATGGGACGTACACGACACGAAAAGTCGCGGAAGGGCAAGCCGTACGAGCCGCGGTCCGCATGATGCCCGAATGACCGACCCGCTCGACTTCATCGCCGATTTCACGCTCGGCGACTCCCCCGAGGAGGCGCGGCGCGAGGTTTGGCGCTCCACCATCGATCTCGTCGGCGTGGGGCTGGCGGGCAGCCGAACGGAGATGTCCCGCCTGATCCGCGCCCATGCCGCCGACCAATGGGGAGGAGGGGTGCCCATGCTGTTCGACGACCGTCCGGCCTCCGCCTCCGGCGCCGCGTTGGCCGGGGGCATGAGCATCGATTCACTGGACGGTCACGATGGCTACAATCCCGCGAAGGGCCATGTCGGTTGCGCGCTATTTCCCGCCGTGCTGGCCTTCGCCGCCCTGGGCGGCCGCGGAGCCACCTTCTCCGAGGCGATGATCATCGGATACGAGCTCGGTTCACGCCTCGGCCCGCAGCTTCACGCGGACGTGGCCGACTATCACACGTCGGGGGCTTGGATGGCCGTTGCGGTCGCGGGCGTCGGCGCGCGCATGCTGGGCTTGGACAGGAATCGCACGGCGCACGCCCTCGGAATCGCCGAATTTCACGGACCCCGGTCGCAAATGATGCGGGTCATCGACCATCCGACCATGCTCAAGGACGGATCCGGTTGGGGGGCGATGGCCGGCGTCTCCGCGGCTCTCCTGGCCCGCGACGGCTTCACCGGCGCGCCCGCGTTGACGACCCGCGGCGTCGAATGGGCCGATCTCGGCTCGGATTGGCGGATCACCGCCCAATACATGAAGCCGTGGCCCGTCTGCCGTTGGGCGCAGGGCCCGATGGAGGCCATACTGGCGCTCAAAGGCGCCCATGGCCTGACCGCCAAGGACGTGGAGGGGATCGAGATCGAGAGTTTTCACGAAGCGAAACGCCTCGCCGTCGCGGAACCGGAGACCACGGAGGAGGCGCAATATTCGACCTCCTTTCCCTGCGCGCTGGCGATGGCGCGCGGTGACGTCGGGGCCGCCGACATCATGGAGGGCTTCCGCGACCCGGAGATCATGCGCCTGTCCCGCGCCACCACCGTGATCGAGCACGAACGCGCCAACGAGGCTTTCCCGCGCCAACGCTTGGCGCGGGCGACGCTGATCCTGCGTGATGGCCGGCGGCTGCGGAGCGATTGGGTCGAACCGCGCTGGTCGGTGGAGGACAAGCCGTCCGACTCGGATCTCGCCGCGAAATTCGAATCGTTGGCGCGACCCGTGGCGGGCGAAAGGACGGAGGCGATATCCGAGGCGGTCGAAACCGCCGCGGCCGACGGGGGATTGGACCGACTCCTCTCCACGGTCTGCAGGGACTTCTAGCCTTTCCACACCGTCTCATGGGGATCATCATCGACGCGGACAGACAGCGGGACCAGTGGCCGCCGTCGGTCTTGTCGAGCCACCCCGCGATCCGCCGTATTCCTTGAACTCCGTGAAAGAGATCTCGATCGGGCAAGTCGACATTGAATCTCGGAGCCGCGCTCCCGCCGCTCCGTCCAACCGGTCCCGGGCGAAATCACCGCCAACACCCGGGGTCCGGATCGCCGAACCTCCCCGCGGCGGCTGAGTGTCACCCGACTTGCACGCGACGAGCGCGTCGATCGACCACCCGAGGTCGAAGAATCGGCCGACCGGAACGCACGCTATTCCTTGGACCGAGCAAACCGGTCGGGGGGCCGGGCGCATCGACCGGAGCGACAACCCAAACGGGCGTCCCGCCGCCGCCGACTTGGGCGATCGCGCCGGATTGCGGGCGAATTCCCCCGAGCCGGATATGCCGCCACGATCGTGATCTCCTCGACTTTCGGTGGAATCGGCAATGAATACCGAATCCGGGCCGCGCCCCGCGCGACCGGGTCATCCGATTCCGAATTCCCGGCGAAGCGCCCTCAACTCCGTCAGGGTAACCACCCGATCCTCCGCGCCGGCGGCCTCCAGAATATGGTTGATGGCAATACGCGACGCGGCATCGCCAATTTCCGAGGGTGATCCCGTCGGGGCTGGTTCGGTCCCGTCATCATCAAGGTGCATTCCAGCGGCCTTCAAAATGTCGTCGGGATTCATTGAGGGCGCGACCCTGCGAAAGATATCCGCCATCAGCGCGGAGTGCTTCACCCGCTTTTTCGCGAGTTCCAAATGTTTTTGGGTCACTTCCGCCTCCTTTCCGTTCCCATTCCCCTCTTCCGGGCCGATTTTCGAACGCTCCTTCTCCGCGATCATCTTGGCTTCGGACCGCACCGCCGCCGTTCCCAATTCGAAGGAGGCCAAGCCATCCAGAATATCGACCAATTCGTTATGCATGACTTCATAACATTCCTTGGTGTATTCCTGTATCACGCGGTCGCGCAACGCTTCCACAAAAAATTCCAACTTTTCGAGGCCGAACCGCTTGGCGAGGCCATCGCCCACCTCTTCGGAAGCCACGACGCCGGCGACCTCAATCACCTCGACCCGGAAAACGGCGGCCCTGCCCGCGATGTCGGACGCGCCTGCGCCGAACCGTTCCGGCGGTTCGGCGGGGAACAGCACCTCGACCACCTTCCGGTCTCCGGCGCGGAGTCCCACAATCTCATCCTCCATACCCGGCATCTCGCCGGATCCGATCTCCAGCGGATATTTTTTCTCCGTCCCTCCGACGAATGCATTTCCGTCCACGGTGCCCTTGAAACTTACGGTCACCAGATCCCCGTGACCGGCCGGACCGTCTTTCGCGACAAACTTCGTGGCGAGTCTCCGCAGTAGATTGTTCAATTCGTCGTCGCTGGGGACCGCCACCAGCCTTTTCAGCGCGACTCCGCTGAAGTCGATATCCGGAAAGCTCGGCCTTATATCATATGTCACGTCGAAGGTGAATCCGCCATCCCGGCTTCCCCCGTCCTCCGGGTCCACGGGATCGATGTCCGGCGCGAGCATCGTCGTCTCACCGTTCTTCTTCAGCAACACATCGACCGCCGCC
>JANQKA010000306.1 GCA_028281405.1 Hasllibacter sp.
AGGCCCGCGATGAAACCCGAAACCATTCACCCCGAAGGCTGGGCGCCGACCCCGGGATACTCGAACGGCGTGCTCATGCCCGACGGCACGCTTCACATCGCCGGACAGGTCGGCTGGGACAGGGACGGCAAATTCGCCGAGGGAGGATTCATTCCCCAAATGGAGCGGGCGTTGGCCAACATCGCCGAAATCACCCGCGCCGCAGGGGGCGATGTCACCGACGTGGGCCGGTTGACCTGGTTCGTGAAGGACAAATCCGAATATCTCGCCCGCCGGCGCGAGGTGGGCCAGGCCTACCGCCGCGTGTTCGGAAAACATTTTCCGGCGATGTCGCTGCTGGTCGTCGGCGATCTGGTCGAAGACGAGGCCCTGGTCGAAATCGAGGCGACGGCCCATATCGCGCGCGGATGATTCCCGCGGCCCGGCCCGCGGTTCCCGGCCGGGATCCGCGGTTGGTGCTCCGGCGGTTTTGATGGAATCACTGGCGCAAGCCGCGTGAAGATCAACGTGAAACGTTGAAGTGCGCCAACCACCATCGCCAACCGAAGTAGTGTTCACATCCAAGTCGTTGGCGCGCCAATGGTGTCGGCGGGAATCGGGCGCCGCTTGATATTCGCCGCCGCGAACGGATGACGCCGCCCGACCCGCTCAGTCGGCGCCGGACTTGATCCACCCGGGGTCGATTTCCGGAAGCGGAGCGGCCTCCTTGAGGGAGGCGGTGTAGGGGTGCCGGGGACGGTCGAATATGTCCTCCACCGCTCCCTGTTCGACGATCCCGCCCTCCCTCATCACCGCGACCCGCGAACAAAGATGGCGCACGACCCCGAGGTCGTGGCTGACGAAGGCCATCGTGAGCCCGAGGTCCGAGACAAGCCGCTCAAGCAGCCGCAGAATCCCCGCCTGGGTGGAGACGTCCAAACCCGATACCATCTCGTCCGCCAAAATGAATTTCGGACGAAGCGCCACGGCCCGGGCGATCCCCACGCGCTGACGCTGCCCGCCCGACAATTGGTGCGGATGGCGGTCCGCGACCTCCGCCGGTAGTCCGACGCGGTCCAACGCCTCCGCCGCGCGCTCCTTCGCGTCGTCGAACCCGTTCACGCGCAGCGGACCCTCGACGATCCGCCGGATCCTGTGACGCGGATTGAGCGACGACATCGGATCCTGGAACACCATCTGCAGATCGCGCCGGTGCGGCGCGAGCTCCGCGCGGCCCGCGTGGGTGATGTCGACGCCCTCGAACAATATCCTCCCGGAAGTGGGCGCGCGCAGGCGGATCAGACACCGCCCGAGCGTGGACTTGCCGGAGCCGCTTTCGCCAACGATGCCGGTGACTTCCCCGCGCGGAAGGTCGAGATCGATTCCCTTGAGGATTTCGACCATCGGCCCGGGCCCGAACCAACGCTTCGCGTTCAAATCGGGAAGCGACAGGGAAACGCCGCGGGCGGAGATCAACGCGTCCGTCACGCCGCGCCCCGGGCGTCGTCGGCCGCGGCGATCTCGGCCTCGAGGGCCTCGACGACCTCCACCGGAACCGGGCGCGGGGCGGCGTCCGGGCGGTCGTGGCGCGGGGTGGCGGCGATCAGCGCCTCGGCGTACGGATGGCCGCCGGACCCTCCGAACAATTCTTCCGCCGTTCCCCGGCAGACGATCATCCCCCGATACATCACGCTCACCGTCTGACAGAGTTTGGCGACCACGCCCATGTCGTGCGTGACGAACAGCAGCGCGGTGCCGTGACGCTCCCGCATGTCGGCGATGAGGCGCAGAATCCGGCGCTGCGCCGTCGCGTCGAGCGCCGTCGTCGGTTCGTCTGCGATCACGAGGTCCGGCTCCGCCGCGAAGGCGGCGGCGATCAAGACACGCTGACGCATGCCGCCCGAAAGCTCGTGCGGATAGGCGCGCATGACGCGGTCCGGGTCGCGGATCGCGACCTCCTCCAGCAATTCGAGCGCGCGGGACTCGGCCTTGGCGCGGGGCCTGCCGAGGATGCCCGTCAACCTGTCCGTGATCTGTCCCGCGACGCGGCGCGAGGGGTTGAGCGCGGTCAGCGGATCCTGCGGCACGACCGCGATCCGCTCTCCCGTGAGCCTGCGCCTGTCCCGCGGGCGCATCGAGAGCAGGTCCAATCCGTCGAACCGGATCGCTCCTCCCTCGACGCGCACCGAGTGCGGGAGAAGCCCGATCACCGCCTTCCCGATCATCGACTTGCCCGCGCCCGATTCGCCCACGAGCCCATGCGCCTCTCCCCGCTCGATCTCCAGGGAAACGCCCCGCAAAACCCGCGCGCCCGTGCCGGTGACGGTGGCGTCGAGCCTGTCGACCACGAGGAAACTCAACGAAACACCGGATCGAACCGATCCCGCAGGCCCTCGCCGAATTGCGTGAGCGCGAGGACGGTGAGGAACAGCGCGATCATCGGAAACACCAGCACCCACCAGGCGAAATGGATCTGCGTCCGCCCCTCGGCGATCATGCCGCCCCAGGTCGGAGCGTCCGACGATATTGAAAGATTCACGAAGGACAGGATCGCCTCGACGATGACCGCGATCCCCATTTCGAGCGACAGAAGCGCGACGATGAGGGGAAGGACGTTCGGAAGCACCTCGGCCGCGAGAATGCCGAACCGTCCCCGCCCGGCGACGACCGCGGAGGCGACGTAGTCCATCCGGGTTTGGCCGAGAGTCTCCGCGCGCACGACGCGCGCGAAGCGCGTCCAATCGATGACCGCTATCGCGATGATGACCGAGTGCAAACCCGTTCCGAGGACCGCGACCAGCAGGATCGCGAACAGAACCGGCGGGAAGCTCATCCAAACATCGATGACCCGGCCGACGACCCGGTCGGTCCATCCACCGAGGAACCCCGCCGCGAGACCCACCGCGGAACCCGCGAGGCAGGCGGCGAGGCCCGCGAGGATCGCGACCGTGAGAGCGATCCGCGAACCGTGGATGAGTCGGGAAAGCACGTCGCGGCCAAGACTGTCGGTCCCGAGAGGATGGCCGGGCTCGGCGCCGTCGATCCAGAACGGAGGAAGGCGCTCGAGGAACAGATCCTGCGCCAATGGATCCTGCGGGGAGATCAACGGAGCGAACACGGCGGCGCAAACGACCACGGAGAGCCAGACGCCGGCCAGCCGGAGGCGGAGCCCGGACCTACCCATCGCGAAGTCTCGGATTGAGCCACGCGTTGACCAGATCGACCAGCAGGTTCACCGCGATGAACAGCGCAGAGAACACGAGGACGATTCCTTGGATCAACGGCAGGTCGCGGTTGATCACCGCGTCGATGGCGAGGTTGCCGAGCCCCTCGTAGGAAAACAGCCGCTCCACGATCACCGTCCCGCCGATCAGGAAGGTGAACTGAACTCCGACGAGCGCGAGCGTCGGGGGAACCGCGTTGCGGAGCGCCTCGCGCAGAATCACCGCAGGCTCGGAGAAGCCCTTGGCGCGGGCGAGCATCGCGTAATCCTGGGCCATCGCCTCCTTCAGCGACTGCTTGAGAAGTTGCGCGATGACCGCCGAGAGCGGCAGCGCGAGCGCGGCGGCGGGCAAGGCCATGTGGGTCAGGAGGTCCGACAGCGTCTCAAAGTAGAGGCGGAGGATCGACTCCGCGAGCAGGAAATTCGTCGCGTAATCCGGGTCGAGCGACGGCGATATCCGGCCCGACACGGGAAAAAGCGGCCAAACCACGCCGAATAGCAGGATGAACGCGAGCCCCCAGAGAAAATCCGGCACCGAAAGCGTCACGCCGTTCCAAACGTCCACCGCGGCCTCGGCTCCCGTCGAACGCCCCAGCGTTCCCGCGGCCGCGAGAAGGCCGCCGAGGGCGGTGGCGATCAGCAACGCCAGTGTCGCCAATTCCAATGTGGCGGGAAGGCGGCCCAGCGCGACCGGCAGCACCTCCTGCCGGATCGATATCGAGACGCCGAAATCGCCCCGCGCGACGCCGCCGAGCCAAATCCAGAATTGGGACCAGATCGATTTGTCGAGCCCGTGCAGCGCGCGCAGACGCGCGATATCGTCCTCGTCCGCCCCCGGCGGCAGCATCATGGCGATCGGATCGCCTGGGGCGATCCTGATCACCACGAACACCACCACGGCGACGCCGAACAGCGTGACGAGGCTGGCGAGCAGCCGGATCGCCAATTCGCGTGCGGGCATGTCGCCGCGCGGGAGCCGCTTCGCCCGGCCCTCAGCCCGCGTTGCGCACGCGGTGCGGATGCAGCGCTCCGGATACGTGGGGGGTCACGGCCAAGTCGGCGCGGTGAACGATCGGCTGAACGTATTGAATCAGCGGAATCACCAGGGCGTCCTCGGCGATCCTGCGGTCCACCGCCTTGTAGCCCTCGATCCGCGCGGCCTCGTCGGCCTCGCCCCAAAGCGGCCCGATCATGTCGATCATCTCCTGACCGTCCCAAACCGAGTGCGGCGAGGGGCCGAACATCGCGAAGCCCGTGGAGGTCGCCGGATCCCCGACGGAGTTGCCCCAATTATAGAAGGCCGCCGGCGCGAGTTGGTCGGCGGCGCGGAGCTCGAAATGCTTGGCTATCTCGTAGACCTCGACCTCCGCCTCGATTCCGACGCGGCGCCAAAGCCCCACGATGGCGAGGATCATCTCGTAATCCTTGGGCTTGAATCCCCGGGTCGTCTGGATGGTGAACCGCACCGGATTGTCCGGGCCGTAGCCGGAAGCCGCAAGCAGTTCCGCCGCGCGCCGGGGATCGTACGGAACGGAGATCGAAGGGTCGAACGCCGCGTATTGCGGGGTCTGAAGCGTGTCGATGGGCACGCCGTAGCCCTCCAGCAGCCGCTCGACGATCAACTCCTTGTCGATGGCGTGGGCCATGGCCCGGCGCACGTTGGGGTCCGTCATCGGTTCGACGTCGTTGAGGAAGATCATGCCGATGTCCGATACCGGCGTGGTGGTGCCGGCGAGTCCCGGCCTCGCCGTCAACCGGTCGAACTCCTCGTAGGGGATCTCCAGGGTGATGTCGGATGCCCCGGATTCGATTTCCGCCACGCGGCTTGAGGCGTCGGTGACGAATTTCAGCGTGACCGTCTCGAATTCCGGAACGCCGCCCCAATAATTCGGATTGGCGCGGAGCCGCAGGAAGGCGTTCCTCTCGAACCGCTCGACCATGTAGGGGCCTGTTCCGACGGGAGCCGCCTCGAATCCCGCGGCTCCGACCCTTTCGTGGTAATTCTTAGGCAGTACGTAGCCGGTGAGAAAGCCCATCCACTTGAAGAGCGTCGGCTCGAATTCCAGCACGTCCGCAGTGATGACGTTGCCGTTGATCCGATAGTTGCCGACCTTCGACCACACGAATTGGATCGGGTTGCCGGTGTCCGGGTCGCCGGCCCTTTCGAGGGACCACACCACGTCTTCGGCGGTGAACGGGTCGCCGTTGTGCCAGGTGACGCCCTCGCGGACGACCATTCGGATTCCCGAGTTCCCGCCGGTCCAGCCCCATTCGGTGATCAGCCCGGGTTCGAAGTCGAGGTTCGGGGCTTGGGCGATGTACTGGTCGAACACCGACTGATATATGCCTTGGATGGTGGGATTCACCGCCGAAGGGCCGACGGTGGGATCCCACGAGGGGAGATTGACGTTGTAGGCGATGGTCAGGCTCCCGGCCTGGGCGCGGGCGGCGCCCGGGGCGAGGACTCCGAGGGCGAGGCCGGCGGCGCCGGTGCCCATCAATGTGCGTCGGTTCAGGATCATGGATGCCTCCGTTTCGTCACGCTCCCGGAACCGCGGTCGGCCAAGCGGGCGCGTTTGAATCCCGGCGAGGACTGGGACGCCGCGCCGCTTGGTCCCGGATCGTCGCTTCAAGATGGAAACATGTCAACGCCGGCGATCCCCCGCGCCTCCGCCGGTGGCCCGTCGCGCCGCTTCCGCCCTTCCCGCGCCGCCGCGGCTTTCGGTCCGGGTCGTCCGCGGCGGGCTTCGGTCCCTCCGGAATTTCAGCTCCGCTTGGGGTGTTTCCATCATGGCGTGCTCCGGGAAGCCCCCTCGGCGGCCCGGCGGAGCGACAGCCGCGACCGAATCAGAACCGGGCCAGCCGCTTGGCGAGGCCCATGCCCGAACCCGCGCCCACGCCGGCACCGGGCCATGTCCCCGCACCGATCAGGTGGAGCCCGGGCACCGGCGTCGACCAATCGGCGTGGCCAAACGCGGGGCGGAACAGAAAGTTCTGCCAAGGGTGGTGGCTGCCGCAGAGTTGATCGCCGCCGATCAGGTTGGGATTTTCGGCCTCGAGATCGACCGGCGAGACGCTGGCCCGTCCCAGGATCCTGGTCCGGACGCCGGGAGCGTAACGTTCCAGGATGTCGAGGCAGCGCTCCGTCATCGGGGCTTTCGCCGCTTCCCAGTCGCGCGCGTCGATCTCGCCCGCCGCGTCCCCCCTGATCACGCCGGGAACCATGCGGACCTGCACCCAGAGGACGTGCTTTCCCGCGGGAGCCCGGGACGGATCCACCGCGGTCGGTTGCCCGACCACGAGGACGGGCTCGCTCGGGAGGAGTCCGGCCCGGGCGTCGGCGTGCGCCGCCGCCATTTGGCGCATCGACGGAGCCAGGTGAACGTAGGCGAATCGCTTGAGTTCCGCGCCCGCCGCCCAGTCGGGCGGTCCATCCATGGCGAGATGAATCATCATGGTTCCCGGGGCGTAGACGAAGCTTGTGACGGCCCGGTCGTAGCGCGCGTCCCCCGTCGAGCCTCCCATCAGCCGCGGAACGGCGCTTGGCGCGACGCCCGCGATCACCGCCTTTGAGGCTGTGACCTCCCGCCCGTCGGCGAGCCTCGCGGTCCGGGCGCGTCCGCCCTCCTTGGCGATGGAGGTCACATCCGCGCCGCACTCCACGACGCCGCCATGCGCCTCGATCATGGCCACGAGCGATTTCGTGAGCGTGTCCGCCCCGCCCCGTCCCAGCGCCATCCCGAACGACTGATTCGCCATCGCCTCCAGATAGGGGAAAAGCGCGCCTCCGCCCTGATCCGGCGGGAAATCCAAATGCATGCCCCAAACCGCCAGCGCCGCGCGGATGTGCCCGCTCTCGAAATTTTCTTCGAGAAATCCACGGGGGGATTGCAGAAAAAGCCGCGCCAAGTCCGCGACTCGCCGCGTGCCGCGCTTCGACCGGATCGACCAGACGGCGCGGGCGAGCGGGAGCGGCATCATCGCGGCGCCGAGGATTTGAAGGATATCCGGCGCATCCCGGCGGAATTCCTCCGCCATTCGGAGCCACCTGTCGGCGTCGGCGGTGGAAAACCCCGCCACCCGCGCCGCGGTGATGTTCGGATCCGTCGACACGCCGAACCATCTGCCGTCGGGGAAAGCGGTGGCGAAACAGTCGCGCACCGGAACGAAGTCAAGGCCGTGCCCGGCGAGTTCCGCCCCGAATCTGCAGTTGAATTCCGATCCGGCGAACAGTGAGAGGTTCATCGCTCCCATGTCGTGCCGGAATCCGGGCAGGGTCGCCTCGCGCGTCTTGACCGCTCCTCCCGGCGTGTCGGCCCGTTCGTACACGGCCACGCGCCAGCCCTTTGTGGCGAGCGCCGCCGCGCAGGCCAGCGCGTTGTGTCCGGCACCCACGAATACTGCGTCGACCACGCGCGCCTCCTGTTCCGTCCCGATGTTGCCCGACCCCTTGTTTCCGCCTATGCTGGCCCGTCCACAAGGAGGGAGGCGTCCATGACGTCGATTTTGCACGATCTTGGAGCGAAACTTCTGTCGGGCGGAGTGAAGGTGGTGGATCTCTCGGGGCGTCTCGGCCCGGAAACGCCAATCCTTCAGCTGCCCCCCGACTTCGCCAAAAACACCCCGAAGGTCGAGATCCACAAGATCTCGGAATACGACGAGGACGGGCCGTTCTTCGCTTGGAACTGGATGGTTCTGGGAGAGCACTCAGGCACGCACTTCGACGCTCCGCACCACTGGATAACGGGCAAGGATTATCCCGACGGCTACACCGACACGCTCGATGTCCAGCGGCTGATCGCGCCCCTGAACGTGATCGACTGTTCGAAGGAGTCGGAGGAGAATCCCGATTTCCTGCTCACCGCGGACCACGTCAAGGCTTGGGAAGGAGAGCATGGAGAGATCGGAGCGGGCGAATGGGTCGTCATGCGCACCGACTGGGACAAGCGCGCCCACGACGAGGCGCTGTTCCTCAACGCCGACGAGGGCGGACCGCATTCGCCGGGACCGACGCCCGACTGTGTCGAGTATCTCCTGTCGAAGAAAATCGTCGGTTGGGGCAGTCAGTGCATCGGAACCGACGCCGGCCAGGCCGGCGGAATGGATCCGCCGTTTCCGGCGCACAATCTGCTGCACCGGGACAATTGCTTCGGCCTCGCGAGTCTCGCCAATCTCGACCAAGTGCCGGCGAAGGGCGCCATCCTGATCGCGGCGCCGCTCAAGATCGCCAACGGCACCGGCAGCCCGATCCGGGCATTGGCCCTCGTCTCCGCCTGATGTCCAGCGATGTCGACGTAATCATCGTCGGCGGCGGAATCAACGCGCTCTCCGCCGCCGCCCTGCTGGGCAAGAGGGGGCGGAAAGCGCTCGTGCTCGAGCGCGAGGACGAAATAGGCGGTTGCATGAAGTCGGCCGAACTCGCGCCGGGTTTCATATACGACCCGCTCGCGACGACGTTCGTGCTGTTCCTCGTCGGGCCCGTGCACGCCGCGCTGAAGGACGATTTGGAGCGGCACGGCCTGGCGTTCTCGCACACCGCGCATCCAACGGCGGTGCTCCGTCCCGATGGATCCGCGGCGGTCCTGACGATGGACCGCGAAGCGAACCGGGCGATGTTCGACTCGCTCGCCGAAGGCGACGGGGAGGTATTCGCCACGGCGGCGGATCGGGTGGGGGCGGACGCGGACCTGATTTTCGCCTTACTCGGCCAAGGCCTGTGGACGCGGGCCACAGCCCTGCTCCTCGCCAAACAGGCGTGGAGACGCGGGGCGCGGGCATTCGCGGCTTTCCTCGGCGAAGCGCTGGAGCCCGCGCGGGGATGGCTGGAGTCCGGCTTCGCCTCCGAAACGTCGCGCGCCCTCCTGGCGCCGTGGCCACTGCACGTCGGCCTCGGCCCTGACAGCGCCTATTCCGGCATGATGACCAAGGTGATCGCGTTTTCGCTCGAGGTCGCGGGCGCCCCGATCGCCACCGGTGGCGCCGCCACCGTGTCCCACGCCTTCCGCGGGTTGATCGAGGAACAGGGCGGCCTCATCAGGACCGGGGCCGACGTGGCGCGCATCGATGTCGATGACGGTCGGGTTCGGGGCGTAACCCTTGCCGATGGTGAAGCGATTCGATCCCGCGATGTGATCGCTTCGGTCACACCCACGCAGCTTTATGGACGGCTGCTCGAGCGACCTTCACCGGCCTCCCGCAAAGCGGCGGAGGCATTTCGATACGGCAAGGGCAATTTCCAATTGCACTACGCGCTCGACGCGCCTCCAACATGGCGCGCCGAAAACCTCGGAAATGTCGCCCTGATCCACCTCACGCCCGGGGTCGACGGCGTGTCGAAAGCCGCCAACGAAGCCGAACGCGGATTGCTGCCCGACCGCCCCACGATCTGCGTCGGCCAGCCCACGGCCCTCGATCCTTCACGCGCCCCGCCGGGAAAAGCGGTTCTCTGGGTGCAGATGCCCGAGGCTCCCCGGCGAATTCTGGGCGATGCCCGCGGCGAAATCCCCGCCCCGGAAGACGGCGCGTGGACCG
>JANQKA010000482.1 GCA_028281405.1 Hasllibacter sp.
GATTCCGAGATCGGCCTTGGCGACGCCGCCGTTCATCTTCATCGCCCGCACGGTGGCCACCAGCACCACGCAGTCGGGGGCGAGTCCGGCCTTGCGGCATTTGATGTTCATGAATTTCTCCGCGCCGAGGTCGGAGCCGAACTAGGCCTCGATCACGACGTAATCCCTTCTCCCCATGCGCTGGCCGTCATCGGCGTGAGCCCGGCGCGGTTGACCGCTCCATCTTTGCAGACGCTTTTCGAATTCATGGGGGAGGTCGCCGCCCTGTTCAACCGCTGGACTCCGGCGATCTGGAGCGGCTTCAACAGCATCCACTTCGACGAGGAAGTGCTGCTTCAGAGATTTTACCAGAATTTGCAACCCGATGTGTACGCGACCCAGTTCAACGGAAACACCCGGTTCAACGTGCTGACCGCGCATCGGGTTGTCTGGCGCTGGAATCGCAATTTTATGCAATGGCCCAAAGTAAATATGGCATCCGCGGTCTTGATTGGGGCGATCTCATCTCCGACGGACTTGGATTAAATTGGGAAATCATCGCGGCAAATTTTCGATTTTTGGCTCCATCCACTGAACCAATCGTTTGGCTAGTTTATTGGGCAATTCGAATTTCATCTCCGCAACCGAGCTTAGAATTCTCAATCTGTCGAAAATTACAGTCTGTCCCTCCAGGGAAGTTTGCCTCATTTTATCTTCATCAATAATGAATGGAACAACAATTCCGGTGCTTGGCTCAACCGCCAAATTTAATAGTTGCTTCCACAGAGCAGAACTTGGTGTATGTATTTTCTCGGACCAATTCTTGCCGCTCGCGCATTGCAGAAGGATGACCGGAAATGCTTCTTTTGAGTCGGAAAAATTTCGGCAGCAAACAATATCCAATCCCGCGTCTTTCGCATGTGGTGGAATCGAATCATTGGTGTTTATTTGCAAGGTGCCTGTGTTGAGAAAGTTACGCAAAGCTATCAGATTTGAAGAAAAGGAGATTCCATTCCGTGGGGGCCATCCGAATCTTCGCACCTGCCATCCCGGCAAAAGTGCCGGGCATAACGCTTCGACGAGGTCTTCGAATAGGTAGCCCTGTTCAACGGAATTTGAGATGTCTTTCGCCCAATCCGGGTATGCCTTGAACAAAGAAAGTACTAGAAGGAATGAGCGAATTGGCGATTCCACCCAAATCGTGGAATCATTGATTTCGTCAATCGATATGGCTAACCTTTCAGGAATTCGTCCCTGTTCTTTTCGATCCTCGATTTCAGTCCAGGCGCCGTTCGCAATTTCCAACGCCGCCTCTCGGGGGCGTTTGGGGAAGCGTTCATCCTCCGAAAGAATTTCGGCAACCTCGTTTCGGGTGATTTTGTCTTGTCCGAATAGGGTGATTGCTTCGATCCAATCGCCCAAGACATCGAAATTTTGCTTGCTGGAGGGCCGCTTGAAATCAATCCGTGGGACTCTAAGCATCTTCGTTTATCTCCAGCGTTTTTCGAATTTGATCGACGCTGGAAATCAATAGCTTTGAAATATGCAAAATTTGGGGATCGTCCTTGTAAAAATGAATTGTTGAAAGTGCCTGCTGCGCGCCATAGGAAGTGTTGCTGAGCAATTCAATGGTTTCCTCCCGTAATCCTCCTGCGATGGTGTACGCCATTTCCAAACGTGGTTTCGGAGCATTGCGCATGTAATCAAGTGCATCATCGGACTCCAATACAACGGAGAGCCGATCAATATCGCGGGAATCCTTCAAAATGGGCAATCTTTCATCGTCTCCAAAATACCAAAGCGCGAATTCCTTCAAATGATTTAAATTATTCAGGTCAATTGGAGGCATGACATCACTCGGGTCAATGTTGAATTTCTCTTTAATTCCTAAAAAATTCTGAACACTCTCGATTCGAATGGCGGATGAAAGGGTGCTGAATCTCCCTTCGACGCGAATGAGGCTGATATCTTCCACCGACTCCATTTGCCTTAATATGCAATGTGCGATGTAATTTCTCTCCACGGTTGGTGTTGTGCTGCCAATTTTCCTCATAACCTCGCTATAGCTGAGCCCTTTTTCTTCGATCAATTTTGCAATGAACCTGGCTTTCTGCGGCGGATTCCATTCTTTTATTCCCGTCACATGTCTGAATCCAAGAAACGCATCCGCATCTCCGCGTTCGTTCAATTGTATGTATGGAATCTTTTTGAAGAGATTATCTGGCTCTTTGGTTCCCTTGATCAATTCAAGCCATTTCCTGCCGGTTTCTTCACCGTCGTAGGTTCTCTTCAAGCGCCTGAGCGCGGCGACTCTCCGATTTCCCTCAATGACGACGAGTTTTTCCTCGCCATCGATTTCCTCCTCCACGCAAAGCACGGCCTCGTGCGACCAGAATCCACTTTCGAGAAATGAAATCGCCAATTCCTCCAACGACCAATCCTTCATGCGGTCGTAGAGTTCTTCCTGTGGCAGGTGAATCCCATCCGTCGATTGCCTAAGGCGGGGGTTCCGGGGGTCGAGGAAAAGATCCTTCAGGTTGGCGTACTTGATCTGGTACGTGGGCTTTGGCTGCGCGACCCGGTTTCGACGCGTCGTTTGGGTTTGCTCGCCTTGGCGTCCCGTTGACGGCGGTATGGCCGGGCTAGCGCGTCGCGCATCTGGTTCGGCGCGTTGGGCTTGGCCTGTCATCGTGTCCTCCATCGTTCCGGAAACACTCCGCCTCGGGTCGGGACGGTGCGCAGTATCTCATTCGACCCCGGCATTGGGCGCTCGGAGGTCGAGTGTAAGCCATGTTTCGACCGTTGGCAAGGCAAAGCGGGGACGCTTTTTGAGAATTGTTTGGGTGCCGCCGTGCGCGCGGAGTGGACTCCTGGTGCGCTGCAGCCGTGCGCTGTGCCCATGTCTCGGAAGGTGCCTGCCTTCGAATCGACAGTAGTAGAGCCATGCCCGATCATTGAGGGTATCCTCAAATATTTCAAGGTTTTGGCCACGCTGGCGCCCCGCCTCAGACGGCGAGTCCCTCCGGCTCGGGCAGGCCGTTGATGCGGCAGCAGGCGGTGACCGTGTTGGCGAGAAGGCAGGCGATGGTCATCGGTCCCACGCCGCCGGGAACGGGGGTGATCGCGCCGGCGCGGCGGCGCGCTCCGTCGAATTCCACATCTCCCACCAACCGGGTCTTGCCCCCGCCCGCGTCGACCCGGTTGATGCCCACGTCGATGACCGTGGCTCCCTCCTTTATCCAGCCACCCGGCACTATTTCGGGACGGCCCACCGCCGCGACCACGATATCCGCGCGCCGAACGACCTCGGGAAGATCCTTGGTGCGTGAATGCGCCACCGTGACGGTGCAACTGTCGCCCAGAAGAAGCTGCGCCATCGGCTTGCCGACGATGTTGGAACGGCCAATCACCACCGCGTCCAATCCCGACAGCGAGCCGTGCCGCTCCCGCAGCATCATCAGGCATCCCAGCGGAGTGCACGGCACCATGCTCTTCTGGCCCGTGCCGAGCAAACCGACGTTCGAGACGTGGAAGCCGTCGACATCCTTTTCCGGCGCGATGGCATTGATGACCTTGGCGTCGTCAAGATGGCCGGGCAGGGGTAGCTGCACGAGGATGCCGTGTACCGCCGGGTCGCCGTTCAACCGCTCGATCAGATTCAGCAGATCCATTTCGGAGGCGGCCGCGTCGAGCCGGTGCTCGAAACTGGCCATGCCCGACTCCTTGGTCCGCTTTCCCTTCGAACTGACGTAGACTTGGCTGGCCGGATCCTCGCCCACGAGAACCACGGCCAATCCGGGGGTCACGCCGTGATCCGTCTTGAGTCTTGACACATGGTCCGCCACGCGGTCGGTGACTTTAGCCGCGAAGCCTTTTCCGTCGATGATTTCTGCTGTCATTGTGACGTCCTGTTTCGGAATTATTCTGGCAGCGCGGTGGGTCCAACACCCGGCGAGCTGCGGGGGCGATCCAAGAATGGATGATTCCGAGGCCAAGGGCAATCTCCGTTGCTCAGGGCACTCCGGGATGTCCGCGCTCCGGTCCCCGTCCTTCCGCGGACCCTTTGGCCGTGCCGACCCATCGGCAACGTGAAGCGCGTGTTCGGGATCCGCTTGTAGGTGGCCGCCGCGGCGCGTGGGCCGGGAGGGAGCGCGGGGAATTTCATTGTCAGAACAGTCCTTCGATGTTTCCATCCGAGTCAAGATGTATCGCTTGCGCCGCGGGCTTCGAGGGCAGGCCCGGCATGGTCATGATTTCCCCGCAGATCGCGACGACGAAGCCCGCGCCCGCCGAAAGGCGGACCTCTCGGACCGGGACCGAGTGGCCGGTCGGCGCGCCGCGCAGATTGGGGTCGGTGGAGAAGGAATACTGCGTCTTCGCCATGCAGATCGGCAACTTGCCGAAGCCCTGATCCTCCCACTGCTTCAGCTGGTCGCGGATCTTCTTGTCGGCCAGCACCTCGTCGGCCCGGTAGATCGCGGTGGCTATGCGCTTGATCTTGTCGAACAGCGGAAGATCGTCGGCGTAGAGCGGCGAGAATTGCGCTGCTCCCGAATCGGCGATCTCGGCCACGCGCCGGGCCAGGTCCAGGGTGCCTTTGGAGCCGTCCGCCCAATGCTTGCAGAGGATCGCTTCGGAGCCTTGGCCCACGACATACTCCTTGACGGCCTCGACTTCCGCTTCGCCGTCGCCGGAGAAGTGGTTGATGGCCACGACCACCGGGACCCCGAAGGACTTCACGTTGCCGATGTGCCGGCCGAGATTGGCGCAACCCGCGGTGACGGCGTCGACGTTCTCGATTCCGAGATCGGCCTTGGCGACGCCGCCGTTCATCTTCA
>JANQKA010000485.1 GCA_028281405.1 Hasllibacter sp.
GATTCCGAGATCGGCCTTGGCGACGCCGCCGTTCATCTTCATCGCCCGCACGGTGGCCACCAGCACCACGCAGTCGGGGGCGAGTCCGGCCTTGCGGCACTTGATGTTCATGAATTTCTCAGCGCCGAGGTCGGCTCCGAACCCGGCCTCGGTCACGACGTAGTCGGCGAGCTTCAGCGCGGTCTTGGTCGCGATGACCGAGTTGCAGCCGTGGGCGATGTTGGCGAAGGGGCCGCCGTGGACGAACGCGGGCGTGTGCTCGAGGGTTTGGACGAGGTTGGGCTGCATCGCGTCCTTCAGCAGGACGGTCATCGCCCCGTCCGCCCGGATGTCGCGCGCTGTCACCGGAGTCCTGTCGCGGCGGTAGGCCACGATGATGTCGCCCAAGCGTTTTTGCAGGTCGTCGAGATTCTCGGCCAAGCAAAGACAAGCCATGACTTCGGAGGCCACGGTGATGTCGAAGCCGGTCTCGCGGGCGAATCCGTTCGCCACGCCGCCGAGGGAGCAGACGATTTGCCGCAGCGCACGGTCGTTCATGTCGACCACGCGCCTCCAGACGACGCGCCGGGTGTCGATTTCAAGCTCGTTGCCCCAGTAGATGTGGTTGTCGATCATCGCCGACAACAGGGAGTGGGCGGAGGTGATGGCGTGGAAATCTCCGGTGAAGTGGAGGTTCATGTCCTCCATCGGGACGACCTGCGCGTGGCCGCCGCCCGCGGCGCCCCCCTTCATGCCGAAATTCGGCCCGAGCGAGGCTTCGCGGATGCAGATCGCCGCCTTCTTCCCGATCGCCGAAAGGCCGTCTCCGAGGCCGACCGTGGTGGTCGTCTTGCCCTCGCCTGCGGGGGTGGGATTGATCGCGGTGACCAGGATCAACTTGCCGTTTCCGCGGCCGCCGAGGCCGTTGATGAACTCTTGGCTCACCTTGGCCTTGTCGTGGCCGTATGGCAGGAGATCCTCCTCTCCGATGCCGAGTCGCGCTCCGATGTCCCGAATCGGCTTTTTCGCCGCTTCGCGGGCGATCTCGATGTCGGACTTGAATGCCATGCTGGTCTCTCCCCGGGGATAGGTTTTGCTTTCCTCATATGGCGATTGCGCGGCGCGGCAAGTCCCAAACCAATTTTCGCGGCGGCGGCGACCCGGCCTTTGGGGTCCGCGCCGCGATATCTGTCCTTTCCCGTTTGGGAGACTCCCCGATCGGTGGTTCGGACGCGCCTCGGCGACAGGCGGAGTACGACCTCGTCCCGAACCGGCGACGGACGCGCCGAACTCCCGTTGGGACAGTCCGGTTCGTCCAACGATGTCAGCCGCCGTGGCGGAGTGATGGGGCGGCCAATGATCGGCGGCTGGAAACGCGCCTTTCCGCTCGGGTGTCGCTGCCGGTCGTGATTGATCGCTGCGGCGCGTCTCTGAGTCGGTGTGGAGCGGCTTGGCGGTGAACGGGCGAGATGGTTGAATCCGATCCCTCATCCCGCCGCGCGGGGCGCCGGATCAAGCGTTCACCGCTTTGGGTGATTCGCGGCCTTCGGCGATTCGCTTTGAGCGCGCCCGATTCGCTTTGAGCGCGCCCGATTCGCTTTGAGCGCGCCGCGATCCGGTTTCATCGAATCCTTGGCCACCTTTTCGGAACGCGCGCGCGCCTCCACCCGCGCGGGCGGCGTGGCGCGCCGAATCGGAGCCGGCGATCCGCGCCGCACGGGAGGCGTCGCGGCCATTGCGCGGATGGTTTCCCCGCTCCGCGTGCTCCGGCGCCGTTGACCATCGGCGAAGCCGGGCGAGGAGGCGCCCCGCGGCCGGAGGAGGCGGGCCGGTTCCGGCGCCGCGAGGGACGCGACCGTCCCGCGCGCGGAGACGAAACCGATGGTCGGCGGCCATGACGGCCGCTGTGGCTCAGGCCGGGTCCGGCTCGAGGCTGGTGTTCGTTGGTCCCGACTTCCGTCGCCCCTTGGTTTTGGGGATCGACGCGATCGACGTGGAATCGCTTTTCTCGAGTTTCACCTCATCGTCGTCGCGGTTGATCGCCTCGCCCGCGATGACCTTCGCGATCTCGGAGCCCGACAGGGTCTCGTACTCCAACAGACCCTCCGCGAGGCGGTGAAGTTCGTCGAGATTGTCGGTCAGGATCGTTTTGGCGCGGTTGTAGCCCTCGTCGACGATGCGCCTCACCTCGGCGTCGATCTTCTCCAGCGTGTCCGGCGAGGCGTTGGGATGATTCATGTAGTTGCCGAGGTAGGACTGATGTTCGTTCGCGTAATCGATGTTGCCGAGCTCTTCCGAAAAACCGAACTGCGTCACCATGGCGCGGGCGATCTTGGAAACCTGCTGAATGTCGGAGGCCGCGCCGGACGTGACCTCCTCCTTGCCGAAGATGATCTCCTCGGCCACCTTGCCGCCCATGGCCATCGCGATCTTGGATTTGTACTTGGTGTGGGTCACCGACAATTGGTCCCGCTCCGGCAAGGACAGAACCAGACCAAGCGCCCGTCCCCGGGGAATGATCGTCGCCTTGTGGATGGGGTCGTGCTGCGGAACGTTGAGGCCGACGATGGCGTGGCCCGCCTCGTGATAGGCGGTCAGTCGCTTTTCCTCTTCGGTCATGACCATGGAGCGGCGTTCCGAACCCATCATGACCTTGTCCTTGGCGTTCTCGAAATCCTCCATGACGACGAAGCGGCGGCCGAAGCGGGCCGCCATGAGCGCGGCCTCGTTCACCAGATTGGCGAGGTCGGCGCCCGAAAACCCGGGCGTGCCGCGGGCGATTACCCGCAAGTCCACGTCCGGACCCAAGGGAACCTTGCGGGCGTGGACGCCGAGGATTTTCTCGCGGCCCTTGATGTCCGGATTCGGCACCTGAACCTGTCGGTCGAAGCGGCCCGGACGCAGCAGCGCGGGGTCGAGCACGTCGGGACGGTTCGTGGCGGCGACTATGATGATGCCCTCGTTCGCCTCGAAACCGTCCATCTCGACCAGAAGCTGGTTGAGCGTCTGCTCGCGCTCGTCGTTGCCGCCGCCGTAGCCCACGCCCCGGGAACGCCCCACCGCGTCGATCTCGTCGATGAACACGATGCACGGCGCGTTTTTCTTCGCCTGCTCGAACATGTCGCGCACGCGGGACGCGCCGACGCCGACGAACATCTCCACGAAATCGGAACCCGAAATCGAAAAGAACGGCACGCCGGCCTCGCCCGCGATCGCCCGCGCCAGAAGCGTTTTGCCGGTCCCCGGAGGCCCGACGAGGAGCGCGCCCTTGGGGATCTTGCCGCCGAGGCTGGAGAATTTCTGAGGGTTGCGCAGGAATTCCACGATCTCCTCGAGCTCTTCCTTGGCCTCGTCTATGCCCGCGACGTCCTCGAAAGTGATCCGGTCGTGCTTTTCGTTGAGCATCCTGGCCTTGGATTTGCCGAATCCCATGCCGCCGCCTCCGCGGCCGATGTTCTGGATCCTGTTCATGAAGAAGATCCAAATGGCGATCATCACGAGGAACGGCAGCCAAAGCGAGATGAGCGACAGGAACCCCGAGACCTCCTGCGCTTCGGCTTCGATCTCGACGCCGTTCTCCAGAAGAAGGGCGGTGACGTCCACGCCCTGGGGCTTGATCGCCGTCAGTTGCCGGCCGTCATTGGTGGATATTTCGATGCGTTCCCCGTCGAGCGTCACGCTCGACACGCCGCCGGACTCCACCCGCTCCACGAAGTCGGAGAAGGTGACGGACTGTGACGGGTCGTTCGACCGGCCTCCGGAGAACAGGTTGAACAGAGCCAGGGTCAGAAGGAATAGAACGACCCAGAATGCGAGGTTTCGAGCGTTGCCCAAGGAAATGCTCCATGTCTGCGGACCGCGGCGTCTCCGCGCTCCATCGACCATTAGATAGCGGCCGCGGCCGCGAATTCAACATGTTCGGAGCCAGGAAACGAAATCTTCCGTCCCGGCGGCGCGGGAGATGGCCCGCGGCGGTCCGATGGCGAGGTGCGGGACGCCTATATCCCCGTCTGGCGAGCGAATCGCCGGAAGCACGCGAAGGCTCCGGGCGGGATGGCGGCCGACGGCGTCCGGATGCGTCCGCCGCAGGGCGCGCAGGCCCTCCTCGCCGAGCGCTCCGAGGGTGCCCTCCCCCGCGGAACACCGCCAGAGGCCGTCCCAGATTTCTCCGGCGGGAACGGGCGGTTCCTGTCGGGCCGCCTCGCGGCGGACGCGGAGCGCGCCGCGCGATGGATCGATCTCGGCGCCGTGCAGGACGGCGCGCCTCCCCTCCAGGGCGTCGGCGACCGCTTTCTTCAGCGTTTCGTGGCGTGGGCGGTAGCTCTCCCCGCCGGCGTGCATCAGGGCCGCGGCGGCGAGCCTGTCGCGGGTGTCGGGCGGGAGCGCGGCGAGGCCGGCGGCGTCGATCACGATATCGCACAACTCCATGGAGGCGATGCGCCCGGCTGCGTCGGCGGCGGCGGAGCTCAGCACCCTCCGGGCTTCGGCCATGTGGGCCGCCGTCGCGGCGAGGCGCGCGGCGGTGACGCCGACGCCCTCCAGCCCCGCGAGCAGCTTCCTGGCCTTGGGCCTGTCGCGGGACAGGTCGTCGTTCGTGGGATCCTCGATCCAGTCTTCGCCGCGGGCCTTCAACTCGGCGCGCAGGTCCGCCCGGGGCACCGCGAGAAGGGGACGCAGGAACGTGTCCCCTCGCCTCCCTTCGGACATGGCCGCGAGGCCGTCCACTCCGGAACCGCGCGCGAGCCGCAGCAGGACGGTCTCCGCCTGGTCGTCGAGCTGATGGCCGAGGAGAACCCCTTCGAGGCCGTGTGCCTCCGCCCAGTCCGAGAGGAGGCGCCGGCGCGCGTCCCGGGCGGCGGCGGGGAGGTTGCCACCGCCGTCGCGCTTTTCCCAGGCGAGCGTGTCGTGGGAAAGGCCGAGGGCGGCCGCGCGCCGTGCGACCATCCGCGCCTCTCCGGCCGATTCGGGGCGCAGCCCGTGGTCCACCGTGGCGACCCGCAACCCGGCGCCGGAGCTCCGCGCCCAATCGAACGCCAGAAACATCAGGGCGAGGGAATCGCCGCCTCCGGACACCGCCAGGCCGAGGCGCGCGGGGGCGTCCCCGCGGAATTGTCTTGCGAGGGCCGCTTCGAAGGCGGCCGCGGGAGTCACAGGCA
>JANQKA010000492.1 GCA_028281405.1 Hasllibacter sp.
GCGGCGGAAGCCGTGGTCGCGCGGCACGAGACCTATCGGGCCGCCTTCAAATTCGCCGCGGTCGCCAACGTCGTGATGGCCGCCGCGGCCCTGGCCTCCATCGCGATGGCTTGGAGCATCCACGCCTCCCGGCCGGAGCCCCGGTATTTCGCGACCCGCGAGGACGGGGGAATCATCCCCCTCGTCGCGGTCTCGCAGCCGTTCCTCAACAACGGCCAAGTCGCCAACTTCGCGGTCGAGGCAGTGACGCGCGCGTTGACCATGGATTTCAAGAACTGGCGGGACGATCTCGCCGACGCCTCCGAATATTTCCAACGGCCCGAAGGCTGGAACAACTTCCTCGCGGCGATCCAGGACAGCGGAACCCTCGACTTCATCCGGGAGCGGCGGCTGATCTCCAGCGCGGTGGCGAACGGCGCGGTCATCATCGACGACGGAGTCGACGCCCGAGGCCGCTACACTTGGACGGTCCAGATCCCGCTGAAGGTGACGTTCGAATCGGCAAACGAGCGCAGCGTCGAGGAGATGATCGCCGAGGTGCTCGTGTCCCGCCTGCCCACCTGGGAGACGTCGAGGGCCGTCGGCATCACCCGGATCGGGATGCGCTGAGATGAACGCCGCGATCCGTCCCTTCGGACGCGCCGCAAGGCTACGCGGAGCGGCGCCGCGCGGATTCCGAGCGACCGCGCTGTTGCTTGTCGCGCTCGCCGTCTGGGCACAGCCGGCGAACGCCCAAAGCGGCGTCTCCGAATCACATCTCGGGCGTGGCGGAACGCACGCTTCCGACACGAATCAAAGCGTTCCCCTTCCCGGGGAAGGCGGCGCGGGAATCCCGGAGTTCCCTGGGCTCAGGCTCGTCGACCCAACGGATGAGGGCGAAGGGACGCCCGACGCGGAGAACGGGTGGCCCGGAGAGGCGGACGGCCGAATCATTCCGCTGACCCCGGAGATGATTCGGAGACTCGGCGGGAATGTCGACGAATTCGAAAGCGGTGGCACGTTAGCGTCCGGCGCGGATGGAAACCGGCTTCGTCCCGCGGAAAGCGGCGGCGGGAATCCGGCGTTCCGGAGACTTCGGACTTTCGATCCCCTCGCCACGGGACGGGAGACGTCGGACGAAAAGGTCGAGGGGTTCAACGACGCGATCGACCGCGCCTTTCCGATGACACCGGAGATGATCCGGCGCTACCGCGAGATATTCGAGGAGAACGAACGCGCCGCCCTCGGGCGTCCCGAACCGAGGGCGGAGACCTCCTCCGCGCTCGTCTCGCTTGCTCCGGGCGAACCGGCCCCGCTTTTGCGGGTGTCGCCCTCGATCGCCTCGGTGATCAGCTTCCACGACGTCACGGGCTCGGCATGGCCCATCGCCGAGTATGTCCTGGGGAACGACGAGGATTTCGAGGCCCAACATCTCGGCGGAAACTCCAACAACATCGTTCTCACACCCGGCGCGCGGGTCGGTTTCACCAATCTCGTGGTCGTCCTCGAGGAACACGACAGGCCGGTGACGATCCGGATCAGTGTCGACGGGGAAGTCGCCGATCATCGGTTCGACGTGCAGATGACGCGGCCCGGCCCCCGTGCCGCCGTGAACGACGCGGTCGGCGCGACCCGGGAAATCGCGGAGGCCGGAGACGGCCTTCTTTTGGCCGCGATCGGTGGGGTCGACATGCCGGGGGACGCGAAACCCGTCGCGGTCGCGGGCGCCGACGTCCGCGGATGGATTCTCGGCGACGATCTCTACCTCCGGTCGCGCCATCCACTCATGAGCCCGTCCTGGACCGGATCCATGGTCGGTCCCAACGGCGTCCGCGCCTACCGGATGGATCCGGTTTCCGCCGCCCTGTTCAGCGTCGATGGCCGGATCGTCCGCGCCGAAATCATGCTCCCATGAAAGGAAACCGCCATGAATGACCGCGGAAGGATCAAAGACGAACCCGGCCGGGGAGCCGGGGACGATGCCGGACCTCCGGAATCCGGCGGCCCCGCCGGGGGCCCGCCCGGAGCCTCGGGCGGTGGCCGGGACAACACCGGCGGCGGGGGCCACGGAAATGGCCCGGGTGACGTCCCCCGCGAAACCCGCGGCGTCGAATCGGGAGCGGCGGCCCATGGGCGCGGCGGCGGTGGCTCCCGCGGAGCCGCGGGCGGCGGTCCGGTCAACTCCGGCGTCGGGGACTTCGGAGATGGCCCGGGATGTTCCCGCGGCGGGGAATCCGGCGTGACGCCCGATGGCGGTCGCGACGGAGTTTCACGCGGCGCTTCGGGTGGTGGTCCGACCCACGCCGGCGGAGGGGGCCACGGCGGTGGCCCGGGTGGCGGCCACCATGATTCGAACGGAGGCGGACCAACCGCGGCGTCCGATGTCGGCCAAGAAGGGGTTTCTCGCGACGCTTCCGGCGGTGAACCCGCCAACGGCGGCAACGGGAATGGTGGATTCGGCGACGTCCGAAACGACGATCCCGGTGGCGGCCACCAAGATACCCGCGGCGGCGAACCCGGCGCGGCGTCCGATGGCGGCCAAGAAGGGGTTTCCCGCGGCGCTTCCGGCGGTGAACCCGCCAACGGCGGCAACGGGAACGGCGGATTCGGCGACGTCCGAATCGACGATCCCGGTGGCGGCCAACAGGATACCCGCGGCGGCGGATCCGGCGCGGCGTTCGATGTCGGCCAAGGAGGGGTTTCCCGCGGCGCTTCCGGCGGTGAACCCGCAAGCGGCGGAAACGGGAATGGCGGATTCGGCGACGTCCGAAACTACGGTCCCGGTGGCGGCCAACAGGATGCCCGCGGCGGCGAACCCGGCGCGGCGTTCGATGTCGGCCACGACGGAGTTTCCCGCGACGCTTCCGGCGGTGAACCCGCCAACGGCGGCAACGGGAACGGCGGATTCGGCGGCGTCCGAATCGACGATCCCGGTGGCGGCCAACAGGATGCACGCGGCGGCGAACCCGGCGCGGCGTTCGATGTCGGCCAAGACGGAGCTTCCCGCGGCGCTTCCGGAGGTGAACCCGCCAACGGCGGCAACGGGAATGGCGGATCCGGCGACGTCCGAATCGACGATCCCGGTGGCGGCCAACAGGATACCCGCGGCGGCGGATCCGGCGCGGCGTTCGATG
>JANQKA010000507.1 GCA_028281405.1 Hasllibacter sp.
CGGCGTTCAAGCCCGAAACAGAGACCTGCGAATAATCCAAACCGAAGGTATTGAAGCTTGGCTCGAGCAGACAGATTACCACCTCAGGAGCCTGGTCGAAACAGTGATGTCCCGAATGAAGCGTATCAGGGAGAGACTCTCGGCACGCAAATTCGATAATCAGGTTGTGGAGTTCGCAATTCTCTGCTTGATTCTGAACATGCACGTCTGGATCGGAATGCCGAATCGTAAGGCAAAATGCCAATAATCAGGCAAAAAGGGCATCTAATTATCAAACAACGCCTTCGCATTCCACCGAAAGCGGAGAATCCGCCTTTGCGGAAACAAGCCTCCACACGACATCCCTGTCATCCTGATTCGCGAGTAGATCAATGAAGTCCATGACTTGCTGCATGGCGTCCTTCAAATTTAGAACATCCGGACGATCAATCGGCGCCTCGACCGTGACTTTCGTTGGATTTGTCACATGTCTCATGGCGCAAGTTCCGCAACTTTGGACCAATTCGCGGCCTCCACGCCCTCGACTTGACTGAAAAAGCGTCGAACGGCTTGGAAATCGCCCTCCCCCAGGAGCCTCGACAACTCAGCAGGTTGGGGCGCCTCCTCCGAGTCCGGGTGATTTCGCAGACCACGCCAACTCCAGAATTGGGAGCGGGACTCGTTGACGTCCGGCGTCGGTTCTTTATCGTGCTCTTTCGTTGTCGGAGCCTCGTCAGAAGCGAACTCGGGAAACGTCCCGTCCACACTCTTTCCCCGCTTCCCGGGATTCGGCACCGGCGTGATTACGACCGACCCGCGCCTGTGATCAATCATGCGATCCGTTGGTTGTCCGTCCTCCAGCTTCCAGCGCCTCCCGGGGCGGACGTGTTGGGGGATCGGGATCGAGCGGTCAAAGATTGCCTGGCTCATGCCCTGTCCTTCCCTCTGTCGTTTAACCTTGGTTCCCAACGTCCGACTTGGCGGACGCGACTTCTCGTTCAGCATGCTCCGCCTCGCTTCGATTCGGCGGCGCGACGGCCGTGCGAATCCTAAGGCAACACCGGTCGGAACGAAACCAGCCAAGTACATCGTCCCTTCGGGGTGCGCCGTCCTCATCAGCCTCCGGACATCAACAGTGCGGGGAAATCATCGTTACGCCAGTGACATCAAACCCTTATGGCACAGAGGTTTACCCTGACAACAATCCCGTCCCGGCGTGAATTCGCCGCGGCTCTCGCCGCCCCCGGACGCCCCGCCGAGCGATGTGCCAAGATGGCTGGTGAGCCGCCCCCGACGAAACCGAACCCTCCGCGGCCGATCGTTTCGAGGTCGAGACGACTCCCAATCCCGTTCTGCTGTCCATCAATCGTAGCGCGCGCGGGATTCCGGCAAGCGTCGAAGCCGGGTGGCATGGGGAACCGGGACTTCATCCGAGCCGACAAGCAACGAGGAGCACATCCGCCGTATCCCGCCATGCGACCGCTTCCATCCCTCTCCTCCACCGGAATCCGCGAACGGGCGGAGACGCCATCCGGCCCTTGCAAGTAATGGAGTGCCGCGACTTTGACGTCATTCGTCCCGGGGGCGGCGGGAGCTCTTGGCGAATCGTTGTGGACGCGATCATGCCGCCGGTCGGGGATGTGTCCACCCGATGCGGGATTCACTCCATTCGCCAGCCATAGCAAGGACCGTCCGCGGGCACCCCTTCCATTCATGGATGACTTAAAAAGCTGATCGAACATCTCGATCAAAAAATCCCGCAAAATCTGGATGAATGCTGAAGGATTCGCAACACTTTGGTATCCTGTTATGATTGGTCGGCATTGTGAGTATTTCCCAAAATTCGCAAATACATTTCCCCGATTATCGTGCTCACACGGAGCGCCTGCGCGGGCACCGAGTAGGCGCTTCCACCCGCCAGGCCAATCATTTGTCATCGCGTCGGACAGCCTCCAAACAAGCTTCCGCACCGATCGGCGGCATCCCCGCCGACTGGCCCACGCTTATCGCCCGTTCCTTTCCCGCCACGCCCGAAACAGCTCGAGGTTCTCCTCCATAGTCGGCGGGTAGAGACCGATGATCGTCTCCCCCGACCGCACCCGCTCCAGAACGAAATCCTCGTATGCGGTCATCTCCACGGCCTCGTCCGCCACCTCCCCGGCCATGTGCGCCGGGATAACGATCACGCTGTC
>JANQKA010000511.1 GCA_028281405.1 Hasllibacter sp.
GATGCTGATCACCTTCATCATGTTGGCTCCGCCCTGTCCGTGGGGAACGTGTTGTTGTTGCGCCTGTTGCGCTCCCGTCCGCCGAAATTCGCTTCGTCGACCTGGTATTCACCGCCCCACGTGAATTCGATGGGCGGTTCGTCCGACATGAATGCCTCGCGGATGCGCTGGAGCATGAACCACGCCGTCGCTTGACCCACATGCAGGTCGCGGGACACCTTCATGCTGGACACGCCCTTGAGATTCGTCAGGTCGTGGTACGCGGTGATCAACCAATGATGGAGGGGAAGGTTTGAGCCTCCATCGGGCTTCCGATCTTCAGCGAGAATCTGTGCCGGCATTTGGTGACGCGGCATCTGTAGGGGGATTTCCGTTCGTTGGTGCGCTTGATCCGGTCTCCGCCGCATTTCGGGCAGATGATCCGGTCGTCGTTCCAGATGGATTTCTCCAGCCACAGGGATGCGAGACGGGGGTCTCCGAACACCGCGTGAGCCTGGGCCATGTCGATTCCCCGGCGGTCGCATCGTCCGGAACCTCACACGGCGGTTCTTCCGAGCGGGATTCGATTTTCGATCATCTCGGCGTATTCTTCGAAGGTGCGTTCCATGGCGGGGTCTCCCGGGTTGCGTATGGATGGGGATCGGGTGGCGCGGGGATTTGGTCCGTGAATTTGGAATCACGGATTTCGCGCTCGGCGGTGTCGCGTCGCCGCATTCCGCGCCAGCTTGGCGGATCACTGAATCATTCGGTGGGCTGTCCTTGGCCGTCCCCGTGGCGGGACGGACAAGGACTCCCAATGACCGCGGGTGGAGCGGATGTTGTGATGGATTGTTTCCGGGCGAGACTCCGGCGTTCCCGCAAGCTCGCTTGGCGGGACGGGGGATTTCGATGACCTGACCGTCAACGGTGTTTCCGGACATGCGGTGCGGGCGATCGCGCGGCGGCGGGTATGGATGAGGACGATTGGCGGATTCACCCGACGGCCACAGGAAAGCGGGATGATGCGGTGTGAGCCACATCCAAATTCAAGAAATGGACCGGAGCATCACGGTGCCGCTCCGGTCCGTTGGCGTCTTTGGCTTTGCATCATATGTTCGGCCATGGATTTGATCTCTGTGCCGCTCAGGGCATGAGATTCCTTGAGTTTCATCACCAATCCGCGCTGAAACTCGTATGGTGAAAATTCAATTTCACGCAAAGCCTCGGAAATTCTTTCAGAGCTCCAGCCCGTCTCCTTGGACAATGCCGTGATATTTTCGGCGCACCGCCCAACGGTATCCACAGGGGACGAGACCGGGCGCGCGGTTCCCTGCTGTTCTTGCATCTTCATCAACAGGGCGATGATGATGCCGAAGGGCCAGAGGAAGGCGCCGAGCCAGAACCCGGCCGACGTATTGGTGCAGGCATAGCCGATTCCTCCGAAGATGAATCCGCCGATGATGCGAAGGATGAGGTATTCCATTTTGAGTTCCTTGTGTGTTGTTGGTTGATGACCGCCTTTCGGAGGCGGGGAACGCCCATGAGCGTTCTGCGGCGCGGGAAGGAGAATACCGTTGATTTGACCGTCAACGGTGTTCCCGAACATGTTGTGTGAGTTATCGCGCGGCATCCGGTTTGGATGATGACGATTAGTGCGGATCATTCTCCGACCACTCATTGTCTTTACTTGGTGTGGTGGGGCGACCGAAGCCGCCCCCGCCGGTGGTGGATCAGCAGTTTCCCGTGCTTTCTCCCTTAGCCGCTGCTGCCCCTTGGCAGCGTCGTCTAGCGGCTTGCTCGGGAGTTTCATGCGGGTAATCGATTATGTGCAATTGACCATCATCCCCTCGCGTGAATGCGAGGGCCAAACCATCGTCGCCGGCTTCCTTGAGACGATCAACCGCATTCGGTCCACTGAATCGTCGATCATGACCCTCTGAAGAATCCTCAGGATCTGGGTAAGTGGGGGAATCAACGAAAATCTCAGGGGGGACGAATGTCTCCACACCTTCCCCCGCCACGGGTACCGAAGCCATGTCGCCACCGGAATCGTCGCTGGCCTCGTTCGCGGCCGGTTTGGATGCGTTCTTCACCTGATCCGGCCCGACAATCGCCGCCGCCGCCGCCGCGTGAGCCTCCGCCTCGGGACCAGTGCCATAATCCAGTTTGTGATCATGGTCGCCCTCTGTCGGCGGTCCCGGCGGGGTGTGGTCGTCGTTCGTCCGAACCGCCGTGTTCCGATGATTGACCTGCAGCGGGGAGGGCCTTGTGGGATGTGCCCATGAAGCGTGTCGAGGGGGTTCCGGCAGAGCATCGCTCCGCGCCGATCCCGCGTGGGTCGTCTGTTCGACGGCCGGGCCGTCTCCGTCGATCCTTGCGGCGTTCAGGGCCGCTCCGGAACGGTCAGGGCCTGCCCTCCCCCCGAATTTCGGAGGATTGACCCGCGCATCCGGCGGTCAGCAGGCATGTCAGGATGACGCCCGCGGTTTTTTCACGATGTTCATATCGTGTCCTTTCGATTGGTCGTGAATGGCGGATTCGCCCCGCTGGCCGTCCCTCCGGATCACCCGGAGGGAATTTCGTCACACCGCCATTGGCGGCGTGTGATTGATATATGGGATGATGGTT
>JANQKA010000536.1 GCA_028281405.1 Hasllibacter sp.
GTGATCCGCGAGCAGAATTCCGCGCATGACAAGAGACGTCCGGACTCACCGAATCGGGCAGCGGATCGCAAGGACTCAGATATCAAATGTCATCCCGAATGACACGGATAGGCAATCCGAAAGCGCACGAACGTTCGAGGAGGTTCGTTCATTCGCGTCGCCGCGCGGGACGCCCCCTCCGCTTGACGCGGTGTGAGTGAAGGGGCGAATCCCAGTGCGGGGCGCGCTCTCCATTCGCATCCAGATCGGCGGTGGATGCCGATGACGCGCGGCGCTATCGCCCAACTCCGCCGACCGCCGTCGGAAGAATGTTCGATCCCCCGATCCAGTCGAGAACCGCCTCGGTCACCTCACGCGTCGAGGATCCGCCGCCGACATCGGGGGTCGCGATTCCCGCCGCGCAGACCCCCTCCACGGCCTCCATCAGCCTCGCGGCGGCCCCGGCCTCTCCAAGATGCTCCAACATCTGCGCGGCGCACCAAAAAGTCGCCACCGGATTCGCGGTCCCCGTTCCAACGATGTCGAAGGCCGAGCCGTGAATCGGCTCGAACATCGATGGATTGCGCCGCTCGGGGTCCACGTTCGCGGTCGGCGCAACGCCAAGACTACCCGCCAGTGCCCCGGCGAGGTCCGACAGGATGTCGGCGTGCAGGTTGGTCGCAACGATCGTGTCCAAGGCGCGCGGATCCCTCACCATGCGCACGGTCATGGCGTCCACGAGCGTCCTGTCCCATTCCACATCGGGAAACTCGCGGGCGACCTCATCCGCGATCCCGTCCCACATGACCATGCCGAAACGCTGCGCGTTGGACTTCGTCACTACGGTGAGCCGCCTTCGCGGGCGCGACCGCGCGAGCGCGAATGCGAACCGCATGATCCTCTCCACGCCCATCCGGGTGAATATCGACACCTCTGTCCCAACTTCGCCGGGCATTCCGCGGTGCGAGCGGCCGCCGTGGCCGGAATACTCGCCTTCGGAATTCTCGCGCACGATCACCCAGTCCAGATCGCCCTGCCCGACTCCCTCGAGCGGCGATTTGATGCCCGGCAATATCCTGGTCGGGCGCACGTTGGCATATTGGTCGAGGCCTTGGCAAATCTTCAGGCGCAAGCCCCACAGCGTCACATGGTCCGGCACCGCGGGCGAACCCACGGAGCCGAAAAGGATCGCGTCGAACGACTTCAACCGATCGAGGCCGTCCTCCGGCATCAACGATCCTTCGCGCCCGTATCGATCGGACCCCCAATCGAATCCGGTCACCTCCAGTCGGAATCCTCCATCGCGTCGTGCGACCGCCTCCAGAACCCGCAGCCCCTCGGAGACGACCTCCGGCCCGATGCCGTCGCCCGGAATCGACGCGACCTTGTATACCTTCATGGCCGCCTCCGCGCCCCGGTCACAACGAACCGCGGGCGAAGGCGATCAAATACCAGATCAGGAGCGCCACCGCGACGGCCCCGAAAATTTCCGGCCACCAGCCGAACCGGCGGGTTTCCTTGTCCCCTTCATCTTCCATGTCGGATCTCCCTTGTCACAGTCCCGGAAGCCACAGCGCGATCTGCGGAAAAGCCACGACGAGCGCCAGGCCGATCATCTGCAGGGCGATGACCGGCAGAACCGCCAGGAATATCTCCTGCAGGGTCACGACCTTGGGAGCGACCGACTTCAGATAGAAACACGCGGGGCCGAAGG
>JANQKA010000559.1 GCA_028281405.1 Hasllibacter sp.
AACAGCGGGCCGAACACGGCGTCGCAACCGTGCAGCGAAGCGAAGCGTTCGAGCACCTCGGCCCCGCGGCGCGGGTCCGTTCCGTCGTCTTCCGAAATCATTTCGACCTCTCGGCCGTTGATCCCGCCCATCGCGTTTATCCGGGCGATGGACGCGGTCGCGACGCGCTCGTACCAACGCCCGTAGGCCGAGCCGATTCCCGTCCGGTGCACTTGGAAACCAAGGCGGATGGGGCCCGATCCCTGCGCGAGCGCAGTCCCGGCGGGGCCGGGCGCGAACGAGGCCGTTCCGGCGACGGCCGCGGCCGCGCCAAGGCCGGCGAGCGTCGAACGCCGGGTGATTCGGATTTGGGTTTGGTCATTTCGTCTCATTGGTTCGCTCCCTCTTGTGGATTTGCGGGATGGTGTTGGCTTGTGGGCGGCGAGTCGAGTCGCTTCCGCACCGCTACGCGCCTCACGCGCCCCTTGGCGACGCCAGAAGCCACAGGCCGAACAACGTGTAGGCGACCATGAAGGCGCCGATGGGTATTTGGCTGAGCGCGGCGCGGCCGGGAGTCTTGAAAATTCTCAACGCCGCGGCGTGGGACACGAGCACCGAGACGATGTGGCCCGCAACGACGATGGCCGCCTGCGAGAGCCAGATGGTTTGGACGCTGTCCCGCGTGTTCAGGAACCCCGTCGTCACGCGGATTTGCCCGAGGCCGAGGAAATCGCCGCCGTTCGCCAACGGGTCTCCCAAGGCCGCCAGCAGATACTGGCCGTTGATCAGGAACGACACGGTGAAGTGTGAAATATGGTAGCCGAGGGCGATCGGCAGCAGGGCGGGGGCGAAGGCGCGGAACAACTCTCCCGGTCCGGGACGCCTCCGGGCCATCCCGCTCGCCGCCAGAACCGACCCGAGCCAGAGGGCCGTAAGGAAAACCGCGAACAAGGCCGCGGTGGCGATGGCCATCCCGAACAGCGAGGAGACGACCACCGCCGACCGCCCGGGGAATTCCAGTGGATTGACCCCGATCAGTCCAAGCCACCAAAATGTCTCCTTCAAGCCGTCGAAGCTGCCGACTCCGAGCGCGAGCAGCGCGAACGCGCCGAGCCCGGTCGAAAGCGGCCTCGGGTCGACGAGGCTCCAGCCCGGAAAGCCGAAGGCGGTTCGGGTCCAGTCCCCGAAGGGCGAGACCTTTGAAATCAATCCGAACAGGATCGTGAACGCCTCTCCGCGCTCCAGCCAGTCCTTTCCTCCGAACACGAGCATGGCGAGGAAGGTGAGGATCCAGTATGAAGAGGCGACGAGCGCGAGACGGTCCGGATCCTGGGGGGCGGGATCCGCGATGTAGAACCCCGAAAACAACGCGAACACCACGAGGCCCGGCCAGACACCGATTCGGTCCGGCATCCTCAGCATGCCCGGCGAAGAGCGTCCCATAAGCAAGGCGTATGGGCCCGACCAGGGGTTCAGGTGCCGCCAGTAGCCTCCAATCAACCCCGCCGCCGACAACATCGCGATCCAAAATCCTGTCCACGCCGCAAGCGGGAGGAGATTGGTTAGCGGATCCCTAGGCCCCGCGAAGCCGATGCAGACCAGAGCGGCGCAAACAAGCATCGACAGGACGCTGGAGGCGTCCGCGATCCGGGTGGGAATCCTGAACGCGGGCCCCTCGACCGGGGTGAACAGCCTGCGGACGAATGATTCCGGGGTCAGCGAGATCAGGATGATCGAGGCCAGGACCGAGGCCGCGCCGGAGACGATGTAGTGTTCGGTGGGCAGCAGCAGCACGAACGCCTGCTCGGAGACATGCGCCTCGGCAGGCGACGGAGCCAGAAGCAGCGGCGACAGGAATCCGACCGCGGCCTTGCCCCGGCGGACGGGGCGGGCGCGGTTCATCGGTCGGATGAACCGCGCGTCCGCGCGGGCCCGCAACCGTGTTGGACGTGAACGCGCAACTCATCGGGCGGAATGGGGTCGCGGAACGGCGGAATCCGCGTCCGAAACTTCGCCGCGCGCCCCGCGGGCCGGGTGGTTCGTCGTCGGCTCGGTTCCATCGACGCCGGTCGCGGCGGGCGATGGCGGCCGTCGGCGGGCGATAACGAACCGCCGATATTTCCATTCCGTCCGATGTTCGCGCTTCCTCGAGGGACACAGCGGGAATCGTGGCCTGGGCCACCAGATTCGGGCCCGGCGGGGTTCCGTGCCAACGGGAGGGAGGCAAGCGCCGTCATTCACCGTCCCGGGAGGCC
>JANQKA010000593.1 GCA_028281405.1 Hasllibacter sp.
CGGACGCCCCCACGGGCGCGCATTCTCCGGCGTTGGTGCGGCAGGGGCAGATCAGCGAGTTGACCAACGCGCGTCCGAGGGCGCGGCGGCGCGTACTGGAGGAGGCGGCGGGAATTTCGGGCCTGTATCAGCGGCGTCACGAAGCGGAACTGAAGCTGAAGTCGACGGAGACGAATCTGGCCCGCGTCGAGGATGTCGTTGAGAATTTGGCCGGGCAGCTTCAGAGTCTCGCGCGGCAGGCGCGGCAGGCGGGACGGTATCGCGAACTCGGAGAGAAGTTGAGACGGGCCGAGGGGCTTCTGCTCTACCGGCGTTGGCGCGAAGCGGACCAGGCGCTCGCGGAGGCGGAGGAAGTCCTGCGCGAGTCGGTCACCTCCGCCTCGGAGGCGGAGCGCGCGGCGCTCGAGGCGGCGAAGGCGCGGGAGGCCGCGGAGGCGGCGATGCCGCCGCTGCGCGAGGAGGAGGCGGTCGCGGGCGCGGCGCTGCAGCGGCTGACGGTTGAGCGGGACGGACTGAAGGCCCGCGAGGAGCAGGCGGCGGCGGCGGTGGAAGCCCTTCGCGCGCGCATTCAACAACTGTCTGACGACGCCGAACGCGAAGCGGGTCTCGGTCGGGATGCCGCCGCAAACATCGCGTCGTTGGAGGCCGAATCGGCCGAATTGACGAAGGCGTCCGAAGGTCACGGGGCCCGGCTCGCCGAGGCGAAGGCCGAGTCCGCCGAGGCGTCGCAGGTGCTTCAGGATCGGGAGACGACTTTCGCGCAGGGACAGGAGGATGTGGCGAGGCTGGCGGCGCGGCACCAGTCGGCGACGCGCCTGTTCGAGGATTGCGGGAGGCGGCTCGAACGGGCCGAGGCCGGGGAGTCGAATTGCCGCTCCGAATTGGAGTCCGCACAAGAGGCGGAGCGTATTTCCGCGGAGGCTTTGGAGGCGGCGCGTGGCGGGGTCGAGACCGCCACGGTGGCCGCGAAGGAGGCGGACCGGGCGTTCATGGAGGCCGAAGAGGCGAGGACGGCTGCGCAGGCGCGCGAGGCCGACGCCAGATCCAACAGGTCCGCCGCCGACGGGGAGGCGGCGGCGATCAATGCCGAGGTTTCGGCGCTCGAGCGTTTGGTGGCCGTGGAAGAGAGCGATGCGGAGATGGTGCTCGACCGGCTTCGCGTCGACGAGGGATTCGAAACGGCGTTGGGAGCGGCGTTGGCGGATGATCTGCGCGCGGCCGAGGTCGCGGCCGACGGACCTTCGGGCTGGGTCCGCATGGAGGAATACGGCGAGACTCAGGCTTTGCCGGAAGGAGCCTCGCCATTGACCGGACATGTGAAAATCCCCGACGTGCTCGCGAGACGGATGAGCCAGGTCGGACTGGTGGAACCCGGGGATGGCTCCCGGCTGCAGGGCGCCTTGAAACCGGGGCAGCGCCTGGTCAGCCGCCGGGGAGATCTATGGCGTTGGGACGGCTATCGCGCCGCGGCGGAAAACGCGCCTTCGGCTTCGGCCTTGAGGCTGCAGCAATTGAACCGGCTGCAGGCGCTGAGGCGCGATCTGGAATCCGCTGTCGCGAAGGCCGGGGAGGCCAGGCGGGCGCACGAGGAGAGTCAGGCCGAATTGGAGCGGTTGACGGTCGCGGACCGCGCCGCGCGGGAGGCGAGGAAAACCGCCGACCAAGCCCTGACCGACGCGAACAGAACACTGTCGCTTGCCGAGGGCGAGCGCAGCACGGCGGCGGGGCGCGTGGCGAATTTGTCCGACGCCTTGGCCCGCGCCTCTGAAGAGGGCGCGGCGGCGCGGGTCGCGCTGACGGAGGCGGAGGCCGGTTTGCGCGACCTCGGCGACTTGGACGCCGCCCGATCGGACATGGAGGCGCTGAAGTCGACGGTCGAGGCGGCGCGGATGACCATGATGACGCGGCGCGCCGAACTCGAAGACGTGCAGCGCCAAGGCGAAACGCGTGAACAACGAATCGCCACGGTGGCCGAGGATTTGGCGACGTGGAGGAAGCGGGCCGCCGAGGCGGAAAGCCGGGTCGCGGAAATGTCGGAGAGGCGGGAACGGAGCGTCGAGGAACTATCTGAGTCCGAGGAAGCCCCCGGGCGAATCGCTCAGGAACGGGCAGGGTTGTCGGATCAGTTCGACGCCGCCGGCGAGCGGCGGTCGAAGGCGGCTGACGCGTTGGCTGAAGGCGAATCCGCGTTGCGGTCGGCTCAGGAGGCCGAGCGCCTGGCTGAACGCGGCGCCTCCGAAGCACGGGAGCGGAAGGCGGCCGCGAACGCGCGGCGCGACGCGGCGTCGGAAGCGGTGGAGGGCGCGACGGCGCGCATCGCGGAGGAACTCGATACCACGCCTCAGGCTCTGCTCGAGACATTGGACGCCGATCCCGAAAAAATGCCATCATTGACTGAAATCGACACCGAGGTCGCCAAATTGCGCCGCCAGCGGGACGCGCTGGGGGCGGTGAACCTGCGGGCCGAGGAGGACGCCAAATCCGTCCAGGAGGAGCACGATTCGCTGGTCGGGGAAAAGGAGGACTTGGAAAGCGCGGTCGTGAAACTGCGCTCCGGCATCGCGAGCCTGAACAAGGAGGGCCGGGAGCGATTGCTGACCGCGTTCGAGGAGGTGAACAGATCATTCGGGACGCTGTTCACGCATTTGTTCGGCGGCGGGGAGGCGAAATTGGTTCTGGTGGAAAGCGACGATCCGCTGGAGGCGGGACTGGAGATCATGTGCCAGCCGCCCGGCAAGAAGTTGTCCGTGCTGTCGCTTCTGTCCGGGGGAGAGCAGACATTGACGGCCTTGGCGTTGATATTCGCGGTATTTCTGGCGAATCCGGCGCCGATTTGCGTTTTGGACGAGGTGGACGCGCCCTTGGACGACGCGAACGTGGGGCGTTTCTGCGGGCTGCTCGACGAGATGACGCGGCGGACGAACACGCGGTTTTTGATCATCACCCACCATGTGATCACTATGAGCCGGATGGATCGCCTGTTCGGCGTCACGATGGCGGAGCAGGGGGTGAGCCAACTCGTGAGCGTGGACCTCAAACAAGCGGAAAAGATGGCGGCGTGACGATGAAGTGCTTTTTCCACGAGCCAAGCGTTGTTTGCGCCGCTCCGCGAATTTGATACCCGTTGGGACCGATGCACCAGCGGGGCGGGAGTCCATGGGCATCCGGGGGAAACCCGCGGAGGCGACCGGTTCTTCGGGCAGGTCAAGTTTGCGGACATGGGTCGGCGAATTGAGATCGTGCGACAGCAAATCAAAGGCTACCGTGCGTATGAAACGGTGAAGTTCGCGGCGTGCTTGATGGACAGGGAATTGTGTGAAAACCGGTGCCGGCTTATGTAAGGCGGCGTTCACGCCTTATCTGTTGCCGATTCGCCCACAACTGCAACGTGGAGGGGTATTATGAAATTCGCGGTTCTATCGCAACACTTCATCGGGGCGGGAGTGAAGAGGCTGAGTGGTACTGAGATCAGCCCGGGAGTGTCCAATGGCCACGAGTTTCAGGGAGTGGATGTTTTTCGCGCGTTCCTCGGCACTCCCGGAGAAAAAGTCAGACATGACGTCACCTACATTTGGTTGGACGATGGCCTCGACGATCCAATTCGGGTTGAGGGAAGCGCGACTTGGTATGACAGCCGCAGGGGGAAATCGCACAGAGCGGCGGAGTATCGACTATACTACCGCAAGGACGCGGAGGGCGTGGTATACCGGGCAAAGGATGGAGACACGCTGTTTCTCTGCCTTACCGTTGACCGCAGCCTTTTGGCGATTCTCTGTCCTTCGGGCAGTTCCATCGAGCAAAAGTTGTTATGGTTGTTCGGTTTGTCAATCCTTGATGATTTCGCGCTAAATCAAAAGGAATTGGGTGGCCCCGGGGCGGAAAGAGACTTGGATTTAGCCGCAAGATTGGTTCTCGCGGAGATTGGCATCGAAAGCGACACTCCCGAACCCGACGGCATTGGAAAGATTTTGAAGAAAGTTTCCGGGTCATTCCCGGCTACGGCAGAATTTTCCAAACTTGCCCGAGACAGTTTGAAAGACGTTGACCCAATTGGCGATCCGGATGGTGCCCTTGTCGCTTGGATGGAACATGAAGCCGCGTTGTTTCGCCATATGGAGAGCGAAATTGTTTCCAATCGTTTAAATACTGGATTTATAATTGAGGATGAGCCGGATGTGGACGGTTTTTTGAAATTTTCGTTGAGTGTGCAAAACCGA
>JANQKA010000598.1 GCA_028281405.1 Hasllibacter sp.
AGGAATTCGCGCGCGCCGTGGATGCGGCCGTCGACGAGGAAATCCTCGAATTCATCGACCCGGACGGTCCCGCGGCAACGCGTTCCGTCCGCTGGGGAGGCCGTGGAGAAATCGATGGAAACCTCCGTCCCGAACGGGTTCGCGGGATCCCGGCGGACGGACTGTGTGGCTTCGTAGAGGGACCGGCCGGTCGGGTCGTCGTCGTCGGTGCCCAATACTCCGTCCGGTCCCGGGCAGACATCGAAGAAACTGGTCCTTTCTTCGCGGTCGGGAGCGCAATCCCGCGAGACCGTGCGCCAGCCGGAACGGATATCCGTGGCGATTCCGCCCAGATCGGTCGCGCGGTCGATGTCGCGGGCCTCGACGATTCCGGTGCCGTGGAAGCCGTCGGCGCACGCCGAACGGCGCACCTCCCTGGACGCGTTGGTCCCGGAGATGACCTTGTCGTTGCCGCTGACGCCGACCCATGCTCCGATCCCACGGTCGCTGACCACCCCCGCGGCGTCCGCGGGGATTTCGAAGGAGCCGCGCCTCCCGGTGATCAGGCCGTTCTGCAGACGGACCAGGAACGCGTGACCGTCCTTGACCGCTTCACGCTCGATATCCGCGCGCGTCACCCCGTGCCTGAGGTCGTCGTCGCGGACGAACACCACTATGCGCTCGTCCACATCCGCTCCCGGGTCGGCGTCGATGACGACCGCTTCGATGTTCAGACCGCCGATCAGATCGCGGTCATCGGGGTCGAGGGAGGTCAGCGAGTCGAGGCGGCCCGCGCGCAAGTCACGGATGACCCCCACTCCGGCATCCCCGCGGATCTCGGTTTCGATGATCCCGGCGAGATTGGCGAGGGAGTTCGCGTAGAGGCGGGCGGTTTCGGCCCGGAGTCTCGGGGCGTCTCGCACTCCGAGCGACTCGATCGTCATCGCGGTGGATTGCGCTTCGGCGATCCGCGCGCCGCCCAGAACGACGGCGCACGCCGAGACGATTGAAAACAGGATTCTCGCGGTGACCATCGTTCGACCTTTCCTTGAAATTCGCCGACGGAATCGGCGTTTCCCGCCGCGGGAATTTCACTGGACGGGAGCGGCGTGTTCATTTTCTCGGTGGCGATGCGTCGGGGAATCCGGTCATCGCGGATATTGCCCTACTTCGCGGATCGGGGGAGGGCGAGTGCGTGCGCGCCTCCGCTCCGTTAAATTTGTGGATTGTGGCGGCCTTCGACTTCTCCCACCCACGGGAGCGTGTACCGGAATTGGGAACGAATCGTCCGTCCCTGTTTCGCGCGGCGTGTGGACAAGTGGTTTCGGCCGTGGAAACGCGATAGGTTCCGCCGCTTCCGGCGATGCCGAGTCGAAGGATCGTCGCGCTCGGCGGATAATCCGATATCCACGGTCCACCCCACGATCGGTTCGGTGTTTGGACAAATGGCATGCCCGGGGAATGCGCGGTCGGCCGGTGCCGTCGTGCCGCGACACCGCTGCGGATAATCCGATATCCACGGTTCACGCCACGGTCGGTTCGGTGTTTGGACTAATGGCATACCCGGGGAATGCGCGGTCGTCCGGTGCCGTTGCGCCCCGACGCCGTTGCGGAAATTCCAATATCCACGGTTCACCCCACGGTCGGCTCGGTGTTTGGACAAATGGCATGCCCGGGGAATGCGCGGTCGTCCGGTGCCGTCGCGCCGCGACGCCGCGGCGGAGGACCGGCGCGCGGCGCGGAGGTCGCGGTGCCGCGCGGACGCGCCCGGTCCCACGGCATGTGGAAAAGCGACTTCTCGAATGAATATCGGGATTTGCCGCGGGTCGGGCCGAGATGCGCGTCGATCGTCGTCCGCTGAGGCGGAAGTTTCGCCGTCTCCGTGCATCGGCTCCGTCGCGCGCCTTGTGGAAAATGGTATCGCGGGAAAAGCGGTCGTTCGGAGTCATGCGGGGACGCCGACGCGGCGAATCGATTCGTTGCCGCGCATGTCCCGATTTCCTCGCCCCGCTCCACCGATTTGATCGAGGTTCGCCGGAATGTGGATATGTTGATTCTCCGATGAATATCGAGATTCACCATCGGTCGGGCCGAAATGCGCGCGGACGCGCCCGGTCCCACGGCATGTGGAAAAGCGACTTCTCGAATGATGTCGGGATTTGCCGCGGGCCTGGTCGAGATGCGCCTCGATCGTCGTCCGTTGAGGCGGAAGTTCCTCCGTTCCGTGCGGCGGATCCGTCGCGCTCCTTGTGGAAAATGGTATCGCGGGAAAAGCGGTCGTTCGGAGTCATGCGGGGACGCCGACGCGGCGAATCGATTCGTTGCCGTGCATGCCCCGATTCCCGCGCCCCGCGCCACCGATTCGATCGCCGATCCGCGTGGAGCTTGGATATTCCGATTCGCGGGGAAATCTGAATTGAACGGCCCGGCGCGTCGAATCGCCGCGGCGAAGAATCCACGCGCCGCGGCGATCTTCCCGACGCCCGTTCACCAATCCCATGATTCCCATCTCATGTGGATTAAATTGTCCGCTGGATGAAAACGGAGGTCTCCGGCGCATCCGCGCGCCGAAACTTCTCGGCCCCGGTATCGGATTTATTGGCCTGAACGGCCGGAAGTGGCCGACCGCGCCGCCGATTCGCTCAATTCGTGGATAAGTGGTTCCCCGGCGGGAAAAAGGAAAATCGATCCGTTATCATCGCGGAAATCGATGCCGACGAGGTTCACGAATGACGACGAGACACCCAGGCCCTTCCGGGGGCCCCGTAAATCTCCCGGACGCGGGAAGCCGGGAAGCGCGCTCCGGTGGTGGAAGGCCGGGCGACGACCGCCGCCGAACCGTCCATCGAGGCCGTCCGGGGACGATGACTTTGATCCCCGCTGTCGCGGCCTTGGCCGCTATCACGTTCGCTCCGGCCTGGGGCGCGTCCGCCGACGGGGTCGGCGCGCGGGCATACGCCGCGGACCCCGTCCTGAACGTCGATGCTTGGGATGAAGGATCCGTTCCCTTCAAATGCCCCATCGAACGGATCCGCAGCGCGTACCAGAATCTCGTCGATCCAAGCGACACGCTGGTCGCGCTCGCCATAGAGAAACAAACCCTGTCGATCTGCCGGCAGAGTCAGGAGGCCCTCATCCGGATCGCGGAGAACGAGGCGCGGCTCCGGGAACTCTTCGAACGGATCATCGCGCCGCCGACGGTTTCCGGACCTGAACCGACCCCGGCCGCGGCGGTGGAACCCGCGCCGCTCCGGGAACCGCGGGAGGAGGCCGCGCGGCCGAGCTACGAACTCGAATCGACCATCGGCGACGCCGAAGGCTTCAAGGCCCAGCTCGTCGATGGAGGCGCGATCCTCACGGTTCGCGAGGGCGACATTCTCAAAGACGGCACCCTGGTCGTCCGGATCCGGAGCGGCGTCGTCGAACTCTTGTCCGCCCAAGATGTCCCATTTGTTCTCAGGTGACGCGATGGCCTTGTTCGACAGCAGGAGAAAGGTGTTCGGGAACGGCCTGATCGACGCTCCCGAGGAGCGGCGGGAAGTCGTCGCCGCCTACGAGAACGGAGACATCTTCTTCGCCAGAGGCAAGAAGTTTCACTCCCATGTCCGGGAGGCGCAGAATTACGTCCGGAAGACGCTTGGCGGAACCGCGACCCTCAAGGAGGTTTCCGCGCGGGAGGTGATGACGCACTACGAGGCGGTGGCTTCGGCCCGGACGCGGCGGCGTTCGGAAGGCTACGAGCGCCTTGCCGACAGGATCCTTCTCGACGCGGCGAACGCCAAGGCCGCGGACATCAAGATCATCAGGACGCCCGAGCGGACCGTCGTCCGCCTCATCATCGCCGGGCAGGAAATCGACTACGGCGTTCCGGTAACGTCGCTGGAGGGCAACGCCCTCATTTCGTACATCTTCGACAACAGGGACGAAGGCGCGGGGCACTCGACGAAGGTGAGGGGCGAATTCCAAGGCTTCTCGGTTTCCAACGCCGGAAACAAATCCGGCGGACCGGAGCTGCCGCGAAACGTGCTGAAACTCCGCTGCCAGAAAGGATTCCACGAAACCTCCGGGGACATCATGGACCATCTTGCGGTCCGCGTGTTCTATCGGGAAAGCGACGAGATGGCCTCGCTCGAGGATCTCGGACTCGACCCCGTGGTCCTCGCCGCCCTGCGGCGCGCCCGGGAGGGCATGAAGGGCGCGACCATCATCGGAGGGGAAACCGGCGGAGGCAAGTCGACGACCCTGATTTCGACACTGAAAAGACAATACGACGAAAACGGGGGCCGGATTTCCATCGTCACCGTCGAGGATCCGGTCGAATACAAGCTCGACGAACCGGGAATCGTTCAGATCCCGCTCCGGTCGGCCGGCGACGCGGAGCAGCGGCGCGCGAATTACCGGGCGGCGTTGATGCACTTCGTCCGGATCAACCCGCACGTGGGGATGATCTCGGAGATGCGGGACGCGGAGGCGGCGCGACAGGTTCTGCAGTTCATCGAGACCGGTCATCAGGTTTGGACGACGATCCACATAAATTCCGCCAACTCGATTCCCTTCCGCCTGATCGACATGGGAATCGAACCGACGGAACTCTCCAAGCCGGACAGCTTGAAACTGTTGATGAAGCAGACGCTGGTGCCGCTGCTTTGCCGCTGCGCGGTCTCCGCGGAGGACGGCGGCATGCGGCGGAACCCGGCGGGGTGCCCGGTGTGCCGCTCCGGGGCGAGCGGCGCCGAGGCGGAGAGCGCGTGGTCCGGGTTCTCCCGCCTCGTGGCGCTGGCCGAGTTCATCGAACCCGACGACGCCTATCTGGGAATGATCCGCGCGAACGACGCCGTGGGCGCGAGGAATTATTGGGAACGGCCGGAGGAGGACGGCGGAATGGGAGGGGTCGCTCTCGGACGGAAACTCCGGCGCATGGTGCGCCTCGGGGCCGTCGACCCCGCCACCGCCGTCAAGAAGGGAATGTCCGCTTCCGGCGGGGAGGCCGCGGACGGAGCGGGGACCGACGATATCTACTCCGACTGGATCGGTGGACTTCTGGACGGGAGGAGGTCGCGATGAACATCGGGAAACTGTTTTTCACGCGCGCGGTCCGCGCGGACGTTTGGCGGATGCTGGCCGACCTGACAGGAACGGGCATGGAGCTCGGCCGCGCCCTCGACATCGCGGGCCGGGCCTTCGCGAACCGCGGACCCGGAATCCGATCGGTGCTGAAGGAGATGCGGAAAAGCTTGGCCGCGGACCGATTCGCCGAGGTGGTGCGCCGGTACGCGCCGGAATCGGAATCCCTGATATTCGCGAAATTCGGATCGTCCTCGGATTCCGATCTGTTCCGCGCCGCGGCGCGCATCGCCGAGGTGGAACTGGAGATCCGGAAAGCGATCATGTCCGCCGTCCTTCCTCCGGCGTTCATCATGATCATGATGCTGATTCTGCTCTACTTCCTGGGCAAGGACTTCTACCCGACGCTGATGCTGGTCTCGCCGATGGAGGACTGGCCCTTCGCCTGGCGGGCCGTTGCGTCGCTGGCGCTCTGGGTCGCGGACAATCCCTTCGCGCTGTTCGCGTGCGCCGCCGCCGCGCGCGTCGTCTACAAGGTCGTCCAGCTCAATTACGTCGGCCCCCTGAGGCGCGGTCTGGACAAGATACCTCCGTTCTCCCTCCACCGGATCGGCGTGGGAGCGACCTTCGCCTTCGTGATCATCGAGAACGCCGCCGTGGGAAACGCCGTCAACAGCAATCTGATGCGGGTCCTGTCGAAGGGCGCGTCCGGATACGCGAAGAGCCGCATTCTCGCGATCGGGAAGCACATCAGCTCGATGAACATCGGAGCCGCGGCCATCAAGGCCGGGATGGATTTTCCCGATCCGGAACTCAACGCGGTCCTCGAGGCCTACGCCGAGCGTGGAAACTGGGTGGAAAGCTTCAGAACCTACGCGGAGGGATGGCTGCGGCGGCTGGAGGGCAAGGTCAAAGCCGCCGTCTCCATCCTGAACATCGTACTGTTGGCGGCCGCCGCGGCGTTCATCGCCGTGGTCGGCCGCACCATTTTCGGAATCGTCGCCGTGGTCAATTGAGGTCTTCCCGCCAACGCGGCCGCCGCCCCGGACAAGGAAGGCCACCCCCCAAAGCGGGCGCCGCGACCATCGCGCCGTCCGGCCCAATTCCGCCGCCTCCACCGCGGCCCACCCCCGAATTCCCGCAATGAAAGGATGCGAACAATGCCGACGGGAACGAACCGCCCACACCCGCGCCCGGCCGGGACGCCGCGCCCACCGCGGCCAACCCCCGAATTCCCCGCAATGAAAGGAAGCGGACAATGCCGTCAGGAACGAACCGCCCACACCCGCGATCGGCTGGAACGCCACGCCTCGCCCGCCGGGGCACGCCCCGGAATTCCCCGCAATGAAAGGACGCGAACAATGTCGACAAGAACGAACCACTCACACCCGCGCTCGGCGGGAAAGCCGCGCCGCGCCCGCCGCGGCCTGGGCATCGTGGAACTTGGCTTCTACCTGATCGTCGTGGCGTTGCTGATCGCCTCGGTGATCGTGGCCTTCTATCAACTGCAGACCGGCTCGAGGAGGGCGCGGACGGTCAACCTGGTCAACGAAGCCTATTCGGCCGTTCAGGATCTTCACCGCTCGGCCGCGACCTACGGCGCCGACGGCACCGACCTGCTGGGGATCATGGAGGGCGCGGAAATGGTCCCTCCCATCGGCCGCGTCGACCCGGACGGCGTTCCCGACTCCGGCGACGAGCAGCTGTTCTCGCCCTTCGGCGAGCGGGTGACGGTCGTCGCCGGCGGCGTGGCCGGCCTCGCGGGGCAGTCGTTCACGATCACGCTGGAGAACTACACCCGCGCGAACTGCATCGACTTCATGTCGGACTACGTGGACCGGACGTTGGAGCAGTTCGGCATGCTCGGCGCGTGGTCCGACGGGACCGTCTTCGTCTTTCCCCTGACGGTGGCGGAGGTCAACGCGACCTGCGCCGACGGCAACCTGGCTCTGGAGTACCGCTGATGGAACGGTCGATGTCCCGCCGCGCCCGGCGCGCCGGAGGCCGGGCGCGCGGGGGATACGGCCTCCCCTCGCTCGCGGTGGCCCTCTTCGTTCTCGCCGTCGTGGTCCAGGCGGCCGCCGTCGCTATGGTGCGCGGGGCCTCGGAAGCGAAGGCGGACGCGGCCTTCAACATCTCAAGGGAGCACCTCGAGATACTCGGGATCACGGGGGCGCCGCCGGACGCGGAGGACTTTCCACATTTGGCGGGCGGGTCGCGGTTCGTGACGGTCGTTCACGGCGGCGGGGAAGGGGACCGCCGCGTCCGGTTCGCCTTCGTTGACGGCGACCCGAGGGCGGCCGCGCTCTACCGGCAGAAATTGAGAAGCCATCTCAATATCCCGAACGCCCGCGCGCTCGGAGACATCTTCCCCGGCGATATCCGCGCTCCGCGCCCCGAGCGCGTCCTGAGGGCGGGAGACCGCATGGCGGCCCCGCTGCGGGCGCGGAACATCGTCGGCGCGGGCTTGGTCCGGACGGGAACCGGCGCCGCCGAAGACGGCCGCGCCGGCGCGCTTCGCGGAGCGGGCGCCACCTTCATCGAGGCGGCCCGGTTGCGGTCGGATCGGGTGGTGGCCGGAAAACTGGATGTCGCCGGCGGCCTGGAGACCCGGGACGCGACGCTGGCCGGGTCGCTCGTGACCGGAAGCGTGAACGTGGAGGGCCTCGTGGTGAATGGTCGGTTGAACGCAGTGGACGGCGTGATCGCCGATGTCGCGCAGACGGGTCAATTCGCTCCGCTGGACGGCTTGGCCGGCGTGCTCGCGCCGTCCTTCGGGACCATCGCCGCGGCGGGGCTCCGCGCCTCCGAAATCCGCGCGGGAGCCTTCCAGGCCGGGTCGGCGTCCGGCGGAGCCCCGCGCCGGGGCCGGATCGCGGCGATCGGGGAAGGCTCGCCCTGAGGTTCGGGCGCGGCGGTCCGCGTCCCCCGCTCCGGATCCCCGGTCGCCCGGGTCGGGGCCGCGCTTCGTCGCGGCTCCGGATTCTTCCGGGCGGAGCCTCCCGCGGCGGAGCGTCGCGCCGCCGTCGTCGCCGGACGCGAACCGGCTTCCCGCCAACCCCCGATGACTTCCGATCGCCGGGATGGGCGCGCGGCCGGACGCCCGCTCCGACCGCGGGGGCGCGGACGGATATTCCGGATGGACGATTTGGGATCGCGGCCCGTCCCGCCGCCACCTTGGCCCGCCTTCGACGGCCGCGGGGAATTCCGTCCGTATGCGGGGGCGCCGCCGCGGAAGGGCGTTTCCGATCAATCGAAATCTAGGCGGGTCGACCGGATCGGGGTCGCGGAGGAGGAGGCGTCCGAATGTTCCGGCGCCCGCCACGGTCAGGACCGGAAGTGCTTCGACAGCTTCAGGCCCTGGCCTTGGTAATTCGAAGAGAGATCGGCCCCGTAGAGGACTTCCGGCGCCTCGG
>JANQKA010000612.1 GCA_028281405.1 Hasllibacter sp.
GGGAGCAGGACGTTTCCGGTCCTTCCGTTCCGCCTTCGACCACCGCGAACCCCGCGATCCACTCCGGATCAAGCCACTTCCGCCCCGCTCTGGCGTCACATCAAGCGACATCGCGCCGCGCCATCCGAAGGGTCGCGACTTGCCAATCCCGTCGATGGGCGGCCCTCCAAGCCGTTGGCCCCCGACCCCGCCCTCCCGGGATCAACCGCGCGGGACGAACGCCCGGGACAACCCGGACGGGCACTTCGCGTCCATCGGACGCGCATGGAGCACAAGAGACTTGGCTGTGAACACTACATCGGTTGACGACGGTGGTCGGCGAACTTCAACGTCTCGCGATTATCTTCACGCATCCCGCGCCAGTGATTCCATAAAAACCGCGGGCGCTCCATCCGGCGGTTTGTCTCGGGCGCGAGGCGGTCCGGGCAAGCGCTTCGCGGCAATCGGAGGCGAACCGGGGCATTCGGCCCGCCTCCGACGATGTCGCCGTGGCGAAGTCACGGGAATGGACTCCCCGCCGCGAAAGGTGGAACTGACATGCTCCCCCGGAACGCTCACGACAGGTTCCGCGTCACCTCCCTCAACGCCGCTTTGAGGATGTTTTCCCGCCAAGGCCGGAATCGTGACAGGAGGCGCTCGTCCTCCTCGTTGAAGAAGAAGACGAAACCCTCCTTGGTGATCGGCACCATCGAGGTGCGGAGATCGCCCTGGTCGTCCATGTCCCTGAATTGCAGGAACGGGGAGCAAATCAGGCTGCCGTTGAACGGTTTCCCGACGCCGTGAATTGTGAACACGAGGCGGGCGCGGCGCGACCACTTCATGTCGAGGGAAATCCACGACTTGTACTTTTTGGTGTCGGCGTAATACCCGATGTGGGTCTTCGCGTTTTCTATGATTTGCGCCCTGAAGTAGTAATCCGTGTCCGAATTGCTCCGGCTCACGAACACGCTCACGCCGCCGGAGACCCTCTCCAGCGCCTCCTCCAGCGTGGGACAGAGCGCGTTCAACCTGTCCGTGAGGTTTTCCTCGATGAGATGCGCGTGGTCGAACACCGTTTTCAGTGAATCCTGCCTGTCGGCGGCGATCTTCTTGGCCGCCTTGCGGAGGCCTCCCAGCGCGGCGTCCACTTCCTCGACGGGAGGGGCGTCCTCGATCTCCTTGGTTTTTTCGTACTGCGCCGCCTGGCTGGAGGCCACCAGATCGACCAGCGGCCTCAGGTCGCCATCGTCGGCGGCGTCCAGAGCCTCGAAATACGCGTTCTCGTCGTCCAATGTGAGCAACATCGGGAACAGGCCACCCCTCACCAGGGCGAAGGACGCCAGAGCCCGGCCAACGCGTCCGTTCGCGTACTCGAACGGGCGGATCTGCGTGAACCTATGAAGCATCCAGGCCGCCTGCACTTCGCACGCCACATCATCCGCGACATGATCCTCGTGGATGGCGACCATTCGCTCCACCTCCGACTCGACATGCTGCGGCGGGCAGTACGTGTATCTCACGTCATCCCGTTCGGGATCGTTGGCCTCGGACTTCCAAATTCCCCTGACCAGCGGAACACCCAAGGGATTCCCTTCCTCGTCCACCCCGGCCGTGGTTTCCTGATTGCGAAGCAACGCGGAATGGAGGTTTTTGATATACTCGACCGAGAGGGTTCCCTGGTTTTCGACATGGTCGAACATGACATCCATCGCGTCGCATTGATCATTCATGATTCCCAGCACGAACTCGCGTGGTTTGTCCGTCGAGCCATGGCTGAGCAACTCGGCGTGGAGGCCATGATCGATCAGGGTCCGGGCGACTCCCGGATCAATCTTGTACAAGTTCTCGATCACTCCGGCCTCGATGGCCCATTCACGGCTCAGTTTCTCGGTGAAGTCTGACAATCGGCCGTCATTCTTGAGCTGCTCGCGCCGTTCAAGCCAGTCCGCCTTGATCTCCGACAATTCCGAAGAACTCAGTTCAACGGGATCGACTTCGACGTCGGTGATCCCCGTGTCGGGATTCCAGATTGGATGTTCCTGCATGTCGTTTCTCCTTTTATTTCACCGGCCCGGGGGCGGTTTGGTGGGGTGGACGCCTCGCATGCGCGGGCTTCGGGTGGACGGGCGCGGTATGCGTCCGCCGTGGCGGGAGCGTCCTCCGGTCGGGTCCGGAGGTCCAAAGGGCCATCGACTCCCGCCACAATTCGGCATTGTCCGGCCAGGGACAGGGGTGGAAACGAATAAATCAAAATTCCAACACCGCCGGCCGTTGGATTGGCCGGACCAAGCGCGCCCGCCTTCGTCCGCCCGGCCATGAGCCCGCGTCGCGCCGCGCCCCGATGCCGCCAAGCAAGCGCCAATCCGCATTCATTGAAAACGGAGGAAGCCGCGACCGGGCCCGGCGCGGTATGAATTTTTCGCACTATTGAACAATCGTCCTGGAAAAGCGGGTGGAACGGTGGAATACAATCGTCTCCCCTCATCCTGGTTTCTCGATTTCCGTGCCCGTGGAATTCCGCAAATCCATAATTCATGTCGGACGGGTATCCGCCGCGGGTCGAATTGATAAGTATTGCGGCCAGGAAGGAAATCACGGCGCGTGGGGAGCGGCGCCGGGCGCAGTCGCCCGCCGCGGGCGGAACGTTTCGCGGTTTCGCGGGCGCATCCCCGCGCCTCCTCCGTTGTTTCACGCCATCGAAGCCACTATCGTCGATAAAGTCGACCCCGCGCCGCGCCGGCCGGTCCGGCCTCATGTGACGGCAAGCCTCATCCGGCGCGAAATGGACCACGCGGCGGCGGGGAGACGCCGAAGCGACATTCAATGGAGTGTGAATAATTCCGCCGAATCCATCAAAGGTTTCCATGATCAGGCCGCCTCCCCGTTCACATTCAAGCCCATACTCCAGCCAAATCGCCCCGATTTCAGCCATCTCCCAATGGAAAACCCCGCGGCCACCCGCCAAGTGACGATGTGCGCGGCGGTCGCCGACCAACCGGAGGGCGGCATCGCACGCGCGTGACCTTCAAGGTCTCTCCCAGCCAAATCATCAACTCCCTCCCTTGAACCGTTCACTCTCCCGCCACGCGCCCCAGCCGCGGGGCCACGTCGCCCCCCGGCCCCTTCCGCGGCGCGACTACGAGGAGTGACGGCGCCCATCCGCCGGTCCGGCGCGGACAGGGGAAATATTGGATCAATCCGTCCCGACCGTCCCGGGGCCCGCACGGCGCCCCCCGAAACAAGCCGCTCCCGCAGCGGTCGAACCGCGGACGTCACGGCATTGGTCCGAGCGGCGGCGAATACAAACTCCGCGCCAAGCGGCGCGTCAAGCTCCCGGAGCCACGTCCCGGCGGCCCTCCGGCGGAGTTCCGACCCGAGGCGGCGCCCCGGCATGCTTCGATCCCGGCGGCGCGCGGCGCGACCGTGTTTGGCCGCGCGGGCGTGAAAATCATCAAAAAGTTCGTACTCAACATCAGGAATCATGGCCATGTCCAAGGTAACCTCCGCTAATCGCATCAACATAGCGCTTGCCCGCGCCGCGGTCAAGCGACCGGAACGAAGTGTTCTCTCCCCGCGGCGGATCCGCCGCCGGCGATGCGATGACATTCAGACCATTAGATTCAAACGAATTTGACGTCTCCGACGGTTCCCATTAGGCACCCGCCGCCCCGAATCGGCGGACGGTTCGGGGCGGGCAACAAATTTTCGTGGGCCAGTGCGAAATTGTCCAAATGGTAACATCCATCGGCGGACGTGCCCTATAGGCCCGCCAAGACCACCTTGGGCGGGCATCGATTCCGGCAAGTTGATTCCGACCGAACGCGCGGGGCCATCATCCTTCGCCGAGAGGCGCCTTCGACACGGGTATCGGCACCCGGTTTGGGAACTCATGGAATTCTCCGCCGATTCGCCGAATCCCAACGCGCCGGCGGAGAACGCCAGGTGGATATGACGCGGTTTTCGCCATCGCGACACCATCGCCCCACTGCGAGACCGCGCGGTCGGGGGCAACACGCCTCGACCAATGGTGATTCGCGAATCCGCGTTGAAGGTTCAAATATTCCACGGAATACGCACATGGTTCCCGAGGTTCCCGGCCGCCCGAGGTCACGGGGTGCAATACTCCCCGTGGGTCCGCGGGCGTAATCCCCGGCCTTCAAGTTGCCCGGCGCGGCATCGCGCGCCTGTGCGGGTGTCCCGGCGACCGAATCCCGCGCCGTTCCTCACCCCTTGCGGCTCGCCGCGGGCCGTGAACGGGTGGAAAGGGTCAACGGACGTGTTCCCCGGGGAGCACGAACTTTGGATCCTCGGCAACCGAATCGGCGGAGGCGGGTGGAGTTCCCACTCCCAGGGGTCGGCGAATCGGTCCTTGTACCCCGATGCCGGGGGCTCGGATGCCAAACGTTTCGCAAGGGCCCTGCTCAGGATTTCCCGTGCTTCGTCCTGCATCGGCCGATTCTTTTCGGCCGCGCGGTCGCGAAGGCGTCGCTTCGGATCATCGTCGAGTTTGCGAATCGAGAGACTTGTCATGATGCCCTCCAGCGGATTTTCGCGATTCCAGGCTACGATGCCCGCGTGAGCAACCCGGTCGATTGTGATTCCACGCGACGTCGGCCGGGAATTTCGGCGAAGCCCAAGACCTCCGCCCCATAGAAAGGCGGCGCGCGCATCCCCGAATCGATCACGAACGAGTCAATATCTCAGGAATAGGTCGTTCCGCTCGGCGGGCGTCACCGCGCAATCTCCGTCGAATTTCCTCCACCCCCACCGCGCCGAGACATGATTCGTCCGGAGGGATTCCCCTCGACACCGGGAATC